>JAFGDC010000005.1 GCA_016932295.1 candidate division CSSED10-310 bacterium | reverse complement strand
TGGTTCGCCCGGGGCGCGGAGTACTTCGGGATGAGCAGCATTCTCTATCCGCGGCTGTTTCTCAAGGATTACCTGGTGTGCGGCCTGGCCGGGCTGGCGATGGCCCTCATCATCACCATTTATCCGGCCCTCAAGGGGGCGCGGTTGAACGTCATCAAGGCGCTCGGTCATGTCTAGACGGCGTCGCCGGCGGGAGGACGCATGAACCTCGTGCAGGTCAAAAATGTGTTCAAGACGTATGAGCAGGGCAAGGTCAGGATGCCCGCGCTGATGGGAGTCAGCCTGGACATCGAGCGGGGAGAATTCATGGCCCTGGCGGGACCTTCCGGCTCGGGCAAGACCACCCTGCTCAATCTGATCGGCGGCCTGGATACCATTTCCGAGGGGGATGTTGTGTTCGATGGACGTTCCCTGAAGGCCATGACCCAGGCGCAATTGTCAAGGCTGCGCCTGGAGAAGATCGGGTTCGTGTTCCAGACCTTCAACCTGATTCCGGTGCTGACCGCCCAGGAGAATGTCGAGTTCATCATGATGCTTCAAGGGGTGGGCGCGAAGGAGCGGCGGGAACGGGCCAGGGCGGTGCTTGAGGAGGTGGGGCTGGAAGAGTACTTCGACCGCCGGCCCATAGAGATGAGCGGCGGTCAGCAGCAGCGTGTCGCGGTGGCCAGGGCCATTGTCGCCCAGCCCGAGTTGGTGCTGGCCGACGAGCCCACGGCCAACCTCGATTCAAAGACCGGCCGGGCGTTGATAGAACTCATGCACGAGATGAACCGGAAGCTCTCCATCACGTTCGTTTTCAGTACCCATGACCGCCTGGTCATGGAGGAATCGGAACGTCTCGTGAAGATCCGGGACGGGCGACTGGATGGCGAATAGACCGGGCGGTGCCGGCGTCGGGTGCCGGGGACGGCTCCCGACGGTGATCGGGCCAGTGGTGGCATGCTGCGTGTGTCTGTTGGCCGGCTCTGTAACGGCGTCGGCCGTCGCCTGGCGGTTGAGTGGAGAGGTGGTGGATTATCTGGGGTTGACTGATCTTCAGCAGCGGTGGCTGGTAGGTGATCGGTGGCAGTTCGACGATCAATCCGCCGCCCGGGTGAAGACGGAGCTGGCGGGTGGGGGGTGGATTCGCCTGCAGATGGAGTACCGGGTCCAAGTGGAGTGGGGGGATTCGATACGTCATCGGCGTGTCGCAGGCTTCGGCGGATTGACCGGAGAACCGGTGAACGAACGGTTTATGGACTTGGAAGCGGTGTTGGACGAGGACGGAAATTACTTGTTGCGGCATGATCTTGATAGATTGTGGATGGCATTTCATACCGGGTTGTTCGATCTGAGTATCGGGCGCCGGGCGTTGAGTTGGGGGAGCGGGTATACCTGGACGCCGGTGGATCTGATCAATCCTTTTTCGCCGACGGCGTTCGAGCGGGACATCAAGCCGGGGACCGACATGGTGTTGTTGGAATTGCCGCTGGGTGATCTTGCGGAGGCTGCCCTCGTGGGAAAGCCGGTGCGTGATGAGGATCATGAATTCAGGGCGGGGCGGTCGGCGCTGCTGGGGCGGGTGCGGTTCAACGCCGGCGGTGTGGACTGCGCCGTGATGGGTGGTAAGAACCGCGCCGACAGTGTGGCGGGATTGACTCTGACGGGCACCCTGGGCGGCGCCGGCATCTGGTGCGAGGCGGCCTGGACCGATCCACCCGGCGCCGATCCGTTTGTCCGCGCCGTGGCCGGCGGCAGCTACATGTTCTCCGGCGCAGTGGCGGTGACCGGTGAGTATCATTATTCCTCCATCGGCGCCGGCCGCCGCGCGGAGTACATCGGCCAACTCCTGGACGATGACCTGGCGGCGCGGTTCCAGCGCGGTGAGTTGTACAACCTGGGCAGGCATTATCTGTCGGCGGCGGTGGAGTACGAGCTGACGCCGCTCATGGGGATATCAGTTTCCGGCATTGTCAATCTTCAGGACGGGAGTTTCTTTGTCGGTCCGCACGTGCAGCGGTCGTTGTGGCAGGATGTCCAGGTAGATGTTTTCGCCGGCGTCACGACAGGCTCGAAAAACAGCGAGTACGGCTCGCTCGATCTGTCACCTCTGGGTATCACGAAGTTTCTTCCCAACCCCGATTTTTTTCAGGTGAAGCTGGCGTACTACTGGTAGTGCTGGCGGAGCGGGGATGCATCGCGGAGTGTAGCCAAGGGAGTCCCGTCCTGGTCCAGTTCCTTCTGTACGAGATCCCTGCCTTGCCGGCGATAGTCCCCGTGGATTACCCGTGATCGTCCCTTGATTCGACGGCCCCGCCGGAGCGCCGGCCTGATGGCCTGCAGCAGGGCATCTTCATCACGCGTCCGTTACCGCGTTGCAAGTCCTTGGATCACGAAATCCTCTTTGGGGTAGCCAGATCATCCTGGTCTGGTCCCGTTCATTCGGAGGAGTACAGCGCGAGTCGGCGCTTCGCGAAACCAGGGCGCGGCTGGCGCCACGCGCTCCCATTGCTGGCGCTACGCGCTCCCATTGCTGAAGTCACGCGTTCCGCCAGGCACCCGTAGAAGCGGCTTCCAGCCGCTTTCCCCA
>JAFGDC010000223.1 GCA_016932295.1 candidate division CSSED10-310 bacterium | reverse complement strand
GCCGCCGGCGCGCACGTACCTGCATGCCGTGAGCACACTCGTACCGGAGGCGACGCATCACGGAGAATGACCACTGGATTTCGGAGCGAATGGAGTGCCGATGACGATGAAAGCGGGTTCCCGTGGATGGTTGCCTCGTTGCCTGGCCGCACTGGCGGCGGCCGGAGTGATCCTGACCGCCGCGGCGACGGAGTGGACAGCCGCCGGCGGCAAGGAAGGGCTGGTGAGAAGCGAGGTGCTGGTGTACGGCGGCACCGCCGGCGCGGTGATCGCCGCGCTGAGTGCCGCGGCCGAAGGCGCCGACACGGTATTGATCGCTCCCACAGCGCACCTCGGCGGCATGACGACATCGGGACTCGGTCGCACCGATGTCGGCGTGGCACGGGTCATCGGCGGACGCGCGGCGGAATGCTACTCCCGTATCGGCGCAGTTTATGGAAAAGCGGCGGCCTGGGATTTCGAACCATCGGTGGCGGAGAAGGTGATCGAGACGTGGGTTGCGGAAAGCGCCCTGCACGTGTACCGGGAGTGTCGCATTGGCGGCGTGGCGAAACAGGGGGGGAATATCACGAGCATCCGGGCGGGTGGGCGACGATTCCTGGCAAGAGTCTACATCGATGGCAGCTACGAGGGTGATCTCATGGCCGCCGCGGGAATCAGTCACTCCCTTGGCAGGGAAAGCCGGAAAGAATCCGGTGAAACCCTGGCCGGAGTCCGCGGAAGCAGCCTCCACCACCGCTTTTCGGTGCCGGTGTCCGCGCTTTTAGACGGCGGCGGCCTGGTCCCCCTGGTGGAACCTGGTCCACCCGGCCCGCCGGGAACCGGCGACGACGGACTTCCCGCCTATACCTACCGGTTATGCATAAGCCGGCAACCGGACAACCGGGTACCATTCACCCCGCCGGAAGGGTACCGGTCCAGCCGCTATGAATTGCTGCATCGCTATCTGGTGAAGGCCACGGTGGATCTCGATGACCTGCTTCTCATCTGGCCACTGCCGAACGATAAAGCTGATCTGAACAACCGCGGACCGATATCCACTGATTATATCGGCGGCAGTCATGACTACCCAACCGCATCATGGCGCCGGCGCCGGCAAATCGAGCGGGAGCACGAGGAGTATATCCGCGGGCTGTTGTGGTTCCTGGTCTCCGATCCAGGCGTCCCGCGGGCGATTCGGGAAGAACTGGGACAATGGGGGCTGGCCGCCGATGAATTCATCTCCAACGGCAACTGGCCCCACCAGGTATATATCAGGGAAGCCCGGCGCCTGAACGGCATGGCGCGACTGGTGGAAGCGGATGTGCTGCTGGGACGGTCCTGTCCGGACAGCATCGGCATGGGGTCGTACCAGATCGATTCCCACCATGTCCATCGTTATGCGACAGCGGAAGGACTGGCCTGTAACGAGGGTGACATCCAGGTCGCGGCACGGCCGTATCAGATCCCGTATGGAATCATGCTGCCGCGCCCGGAGGAGTGCCGCAATCTGCTTGTCTGCACCTGCGTGTCAGCCACCCATGTCGCCTTTTCCTCGCTGCGCATGGAACCTCAGTTCATGATCATGGGGCACGCCGCCGGGGTGGCGGCCGCCATGGCAGCGGCGAACGGGCTCGCGGTACAGGCAGTGGTGTTGACTGAGTTGCAGGACAGACTGCAGGCGCAAGGTCAGGTACTTTCATTGGGAGCGCTTGCCGCACCTGCGCTCCCCGATCCAAGGACCGGACGATGATGGGTGACCGCCGGCACAACCACTGCCGGCATTGAAACACCGTTCATTACCGGGCGAACCGACGTCGACCTTGCCTGCAACAGCGCCGGAATGACCGGAGACGGGTAGCGGCCGGGGGTTTTCGTGGCGGATTCCATCCACTGCATGATAGACTCGGTCCATCAGGAGGAACACGCTCATGGCCCACAAGATAAATGGTACGCTATGGATACTGCTGCCGGCGATGTTCGTCGCCGCTGTTTCCGTTCAGGCGGGTTCCGGCCGCCTGCAATTCGTGGAAACCGAAGTGATGCTGCTGCCAGATGGAAAGGCGGTGGTGGAGTACGTGGTGCGCTACCGGGTGACGGCGGGCGAGTTCCACGGATTTTACATGAGCGGCTTCGACCGCCTGCAACCGGTCTTTGATTATGCCAACGCATGGGCCGTGGATACCGGCGGCGGTCGATACAAACTGGAGATCAAGAACCTTGGTGACAAGTACGACATCATCCTGGCGCAAGGACAAGGCGTACGCTCCGGGGATGTGACCTATCGCTTTCGTTTCAGTTGCGATATGGCCAAGTCCGGCTATCTGGCACCCACAACCACTGACGACGGCCGCGAACTGGTGGTATTCAATTGGGCGCCGACCCAGTGGGACGAATCGTTCCGGCACCAGGCAGTGACAGTGGTATATCCTGCCGCGTACCATGAGGCCGAGGGCGGTCGTGAAGAAGTGCTGTCTGCTTTGACGGGACTGGGTTTCGCCACGGAAAAATGGATGAACGAACGCTACAAGATCGACTACCGGGTACGGGACTTCAACGGTCAGAACCTGATGGCGGTGTTGCTGTACAAAGAGGATATCGGCCGCCGGTACCATTTCCGGATTCAACAGTACATCAATGCTTCGGTATTTTCGGACCTGACCGCCGCATCCCTGCCTGAAAACAGCTCCGCGAACAGTGCCACGGTCGCGCCCGACGAATCGCCGCGGACATTCCCGCAACTACCCGACACAGGGCACACCAACCGACGGCAAAGTTCACGACTGCTCCTGGGCGGTGCGCTGGCTGGTATCCTCCTGTCCGGCATGTTCGTCGTCTCGGGTAAACACCGCTCACTGGTGAGAGCCAGCGCCGAGCTTGACGAGGTACGCTGGGCGCGGGACGACTGGGAACCACCCAAGATCGAATTGGCCGGCTTCAGGCAAAAAGGGAAAATCGCCGACAATCTCGAACCGGTGGAAGCGGCCGTGTTCCTCGGCGTACCGTACAAGCGCATCCTGTCCACGATCATGAGTCATCTTGTCGATCGCGGCTTCCTGAAGGTGCTCACCAGGGATCCTCTGGTGGTGGAGGTGGTCCAACCCCCGCCGCCGGAAATCGAGCTTGGCCCCTACGAGATGTTGCTGTACCAGGCGGCCAAGGATGATGGCATGTTCAGCGGACAGGAAGTGGAAACGCTCTTGACGGAGGTGGTCCGGCATGTGCGGGAAAAAGCATGGGACTGCGACATAGATGCCACCAGGAAATTTTACGGAGACCGCATCGGGCAAGCGTTCGGCGCCACGGCGGGTGGTCGGGACGGCGGGCAGGGCGACCCGGTGGGCGGCTGGTGGTACTGGTACCACTACAGTCATGGCTACCACCATGCCTATGATCCCTCCCGGCATGGGTACGATTATGAAGCGTCAATGCCGGTCAACATGGATTCGGTCACGTTCAGGGAATCGCTTAGCGCCATGTCCGACGCCTTCAGTGCCTGCCATGCGGCCTGCCATGACGCCTGTCACTCCGCCTGTCACTCCGCCTGCCACTCCGCGTGCCACTCCGCGTGCCACTCCGCCTGTCATTCGGCCTGCGTGAGTGGTGGTGGTCATTGAGTCATGACCGCCGGATCGATACCTCTCGACTGGGTCGATGCATTCATCCACCGGATCCGGCCGTACATCAGGGTCAGGAGTGAAGACAACCTGCTGATCCGCATGCCCAACGAGTGTTTCAAGCTCAACCGCACCGGAACGAGGATAATGGCGCACCTGCTGGCCGGCGGCGGTATCGACGATATCCTGACGGCCAGGGCGGACGATCCGGAGGCACGCCGCCAGGTGGCGACCTTCCTGACCGACATTACTCTTCTGCTGGGGGCCGGATTCTGCGATGCATATCACTCTCCCGCCGTCGAACGCGTGCCTTTCGAACTGGGCTACATCGAGCTGCCAATCCTGTCGGAAGTGGCGCTCACTTACCGCTGCAACATACGCTGCCGCTTCTGCTACGCTGCATGCCGGCAGGAAGCCGCGCCGGCTGAGGAGGAACTCACCACCGATCAGGTAAAAACGCTGCTGCGGATAATTCGGCACGATGCCGGGGTGCCCAGCGTTTCCTTCACCGGAGGTGAACCGACCCTGCGCCGGGACCTGGAAGAGCTGGTTGCGTTTGCATCCGGCGAGATGGGTATGCGGGTCAACCTGATCACCAACGGTACGCGACTGGATGCCACAACGGCTGAACGACTGGCGGCGGCGGGACTGGCATCCGCCCAGGTGAGCATCGAAGCTCCCGATGCAGTCCTGCATGATCGCATCACCGGTCTCACCGGCGCCTGGGAGGCGTCCGTGGAGGGTTTACGCAACCTGCGCGCCGCCGGCATTCTGGTCCATCCTCATACCACCCTGAACGCGCTCAACCAGGCCGTCGCGCCAGTCATGGCTCGGTTCGCCGGTGACCTGGGAATCGACCGTTTCTCCGCCAACCTGGTCATACCCACAGGTCGCGGGCGCGATCCGGACCTGGATCTGAGCTATAGCGCGCTACCAGCCTTATTGGCTGAGATCATGGCTGCCGCCGCGCAGATGAAGACCCGCTTCATGTGGTATTCACCTACGCCGGTGTGCATCTTCAATCCTGTCGCCCACGGCCTCGGCAACAAGGGCTGCAGCGCCTGTGAAGGGCTACTGGCGGTGGATCCCGCCGGCAACCTGCTGCCCTGCTCCAGTTGGACCGCACCCGTGGGCAGTCTGCTGCATACCGGGTTCCGCGAATTGTGGTTCGGCGCCCGCGCCACCTTCCTCAGGGACAAGCGCGCGGCCCTTGGGGCTTGCCGTCAATGCGCGCACTTCGCACTCTGCCACGGCGCCTGCCCACTGTACTTCCAGGTGCACGGGCACGCGGAACTGGAACCCTATCTCCCCCGCATCATGGAACGGAGTGGAACATGAAGTCACTATTGCAATTACTCGGCTTTCCCCCGCCGGAAAAACGCGACGGCGTACGCTTCCTCCTGGCCAGGAACCTGTCCTACGGGACCAGGATCAGCCTCATCATCATCCTGCTGGCGATCGGCTTCAGCCTGCAACTCCTCCTGTTGATCCCCTGGTTCGGACTGCCGTTCCTCATCGCTGCCATGCTCCTGAGCCTCGTCCATGGCTACGACAGCCGCGCCCGGCTCACCACGTTCAAGGTAGATTCGCAATGGCGCACCGTACCCATTTCCAAGTTCATCGAGATGGAAGACCTGCGGAAAAAAAACCAGCGCTGGGACCGTGATGCCCTGGACATCTCCAATTCCTTCGGCTGCTTCGTCTTCGTCCTGCTGCTCGCCGCCTCGGTCATTGTCTCCTATGTACTGGAGGCCATCACCGGCGATCCCGACATTGCCCTCATCTTCTTCCTGGACTGGATCATCCTGGTCATCTCTCTGTGGTTCACCGGCATGAAGTTCATCCTCAAGCAGGCCAATCTCGAAATCAAGGTAAAGCTGGTGCTTGACCTGTACAAGGCCTTCGCGGACTTGAAACAGGATGGCGAGGAATTCAAACCGGCGTTGATGTTGTCCCATGGCAAGGCCGGTGCCAGCGTGCCCGTGGATGCCCGCTTCGCGGTGAGCCTGCCCGGCCAGCCGGAGGGACTGTACGGCCTGCAGGCGCAAATCAATCTGAATGTGGTGCAGGGACACAGCTATCCATACTTCTATTGCGTCATCGCCGCCAAACCCGGCTTCGGATTGAAACGATTCCATCCCCGGGTCAAGCTGCCAGACAAGGTCATCTGTGAATACCAGGAAGATGCGAACGCCGAGGTCCTGGTCATCCGCCAACACACCACCAAGAAGTCCGGCTACCACACCAAGGACAAGACCTGTATACAAATTCTCGATACCGCCCTGCACGCCGCCAGGATGATCATCGCCTAGTCCGGTATCGTCATGAACGCATCGTTTTGCGTCATGCCCACATCACGATAACGACGGGGCGGCGAGTCCTTTCGGCAAGTGTGCATGACTATTGCCTCCAGTTTGGAAAACGCTTCTGTTTCGTCATTCAATGGAATCAAAGACGTGTACGGAAAGGCATTCCAGAGAGGCACTCCCATACCTCATACAGATGCTCCCGCAGATTGAAGCAAATGAATGGCCGAAGCGCCGCGGGTGGACGAAAACCAGCTCAGACGCCGCCTTGCCTGGCGTCATTGGATGCAGGCATCTCCTTCATGATCACTTCCAACAGCGCCCGGTTGCCCGGCGTGGCGATCCGTTCGGCCGTATAATCGATGAACTCCCGCAGGCCAGGATGTCCCTGTCTGGAATATTCCAGGGCCTGAAGAGCCATTTCGAGCTTGTCCAGTTCTGCCAGGTGACGGCCCTCCGGTGTCCGGCCGTCGACAAAATCCAGCCAGAGGTCAAGCAGCGTTCCGTCGGGATCGAATTCGATCAGAATAGCCTGCATGGCCTTCAGTTCATCATGCCGTTTCCGCTGTGCGCTCACCATGGTTGACGGTGTCACATCCCCGGTCACCGCCTCACACAAATCATGCAGCAAGGCGGTTATCACCAGTTTTTCGCGGTCCAGGCCGGAGCATGTGAACAATGCCATCAAGGCCAGCCGGAAAGAATGGTCCGCCACCGACTCCACCTCCGGCACCCGGTGCTCGACCCATCCCGCGCGGTTCAGCCGCTTCAATGTACCGACAAGACCGAACAGGCGCACATACGCCTCCGGCAAGGGTCTTCCAGAATCACTGTTGGCCACGCGGCCTCCTTCCTCTCCGAAACGAACGGCGGACAGGCCCATGCTCCGAACATGCGGAAGCGGAACCTGCATTTAATAAGTCGATGGTACTATAGTATACTTTCTGGGGATTGACAGCACATTGATGGAGGACACCATGGACAGACGACTGGCGGCGTTCGGCATCATCACTTCCGAGATCGACGGAGAACGGCGGTTCCTGTTGAGATGGAACCAGCGATGGGAATGGTTCAATCTGGTGGGTGGGAAATATGAACAGACCGACGGCGACGACCTGCGCGCAACGGCCGTGCGGGAAATCCAGGATGAACTCGACCTGGTACACAACCGCGATTTCGTCGTGGATGACAGGCCGGTCGTGAAATACACAACCCAGGATGTCTCCCGCTCCGATGGACAATACAAACATTATTGTTTTCACATCTTCAAGGTGACTCTCGTCGCAGACCCCGCGGAACTCCTTGGTCATCTCGCGAACAATCCCGCCAACCGATGGCTGACAGCAGCCGATATCCTCGCCAGGCGAACCGGGGACGGATTCCCCATCAGTTACCTGCCACGCGATATCCTGCTCCGGTCGGGTCACATCCAGGAATCTGCCGCAGACCCTTCACCCCGTGACTGACCGACCTTCGTCAAAGCCGGAGGCCCGGCGCCGGCAGCGGCCAGGACGTCCACCGCGAGCGGCGCGGCCAACTGCATCCGAAGTATTATATTCCTCAGAAAACTCTCCCACACGACACCAGATAATCCCGTTCCCTGGATTGTCCTCATCACTGCGTACCGCACGCCTTGCCGAGAAGTCAACCGGACATTTACGCTTGCCTGCACCCCGGCCACCGGAACGGCCTGCGATCACTGTAAAATTGGTTGTATAGAGAAAAAATACATCACTCCATACGTATTTAATGCCAGAATGCGCGAAGCTAATAAACTTTTAATACTAAATCCATACTTTTCCTGTTGATGCCTGCTCCGAATCAGCCTATCATAGAGCAAAATCAATAAGGCAGGCTGAGATGAACACGAGAAGGCGGACTCTATTTACACCATTTCGTATCGCGCTGGTCTCGTTCGGTCTGGAGAACCTCGGCATCGAGTTCCTCGCGGCAAGAATGAGGGGCTGCGGCGCGGCGATCCGGGTGTTTCACGATCAGCGCCTGTTCGGTGGCAACGGGTACTGCCTTGCCCCGCGCCTGGAGCGCTGGTTCGATAAAACCGCCGGCAACGTCGCTGGAATCATGTCCTGGCAACCGCACCTGGTGGGATTCTCGGTGCACACGATCCATTATCGAAAAGCCCTGGCGGTGGCGGCGGCGCTCCGCCGGCGTGGCTTGGCCGCTCCCATCATATTCGGCGGCATTCATCCCACCACGGTTCCGGAACGCACACTGCGCAATCCCGAGGTGGACTATGTGT
>JAFGDC010000222.1 GCA_016932295.1 candidate division CSSED10-310 bacterium | reverse complement strand
CGGACCCCGCCACCAGGCTCAGACTCCCGTCGCCCAGTGGCCGGCCCGTCTGAGGTGAACAGTCCAGCCCGAACATCAGATACTCATTGAGGCCGTGGAAATGACCCTCGAATTTCACGATCTTCTTCCTGCCGGTGAATGCCCGGGCGACCCGCAGAGCATGGAGCGTGGCCTCGCTGCCGGAATTGGCCAGTCGGACTTTTTCCATGCCCGGTACGGCGTCGCATATCTCGCCCGCCAGTTTCTCGTTGGCCTCCGTCTCGTACTGCATGCCGAAACCGCGTTCGAATGCCGCCATGACGGCGGCGTGCAGCACGGGCGCGGAATGACCCAGCAGCAGTGAACCCCACCCCATGATCCAGTCGATCAGACTGTTGCCTTCACTGTCCATGACCATGCAGCCGCTGGCTCTGGTGATCGGGAACCGGCCGCATTCGCGGTATGAGTTCCAGCCGGAAATCACGCCTCCCACCAGGCGGCTGCCGGCACATTCTGCCACTATCGGTTCATTTTCTGGCATCCTCGTCTCCTTTGTTTTTATGAAGTGGTCTCCGATATCCTACTGCATGATGGCTGTTAAGTATATGGGAACATGCTCGGAATCTGCTGATACATCAAGGTGCCGGCCGTTCTTCAGCGCCATCCGTCCCCGTTGTGGGTACCGCCGCGGATCATGCATCCACGAGCCATCTGCCGGTACTGACGGATCACCGGAACGTGCCGCGTCTTGCCCGTCCCCGTCAGAGAAAGGTATGATCGCTATCATACGACCCAGAATAAGGAGACTGCGTATGGATCTGAACACGATATGCGGGATATGTTCATTCCTTATAGGTTGCATGGGTTTCTCGTTTGCGGTCATGACCAATCGGGAGAACAAGCGCCTCAAGAGGGAACGATTCCGTTTCTCCTGGCATGATGTCTATCAAGGCACAAAAGAACTCAGTAAAACCGCCGTCAAAAAGTTCAAACCAGATATCATGATCGTGACACCTGGTGGGCCGTCTATAGTGGCGAATCTGCTTCTGGAACACCAACAGTATTTCGTCCGTCAGGTCTGCCTGTCAATTGGAAGCCCTTTCATCAAGGATCACAACCTCGACAACAACCAGCTTGTTGAGACAGTCAACTACCATGTATGGCTTCCGAATTCGCTTTGCGAGGAAACACAGAAAGATACCAGGAAAATCTTGATAGTCGATGATGCCCTCTTCACCGGAGAACTTGTTCTGGCAATACGAGACAGCTTGATAAAAACTGGCTACCTGGAATCTAATATCGAAATATGCAGCTTGATAGCCATGTCTACTGTCATGCGGAGCACCATAGCACCCAAATGGGTGCATTTCGAGGTGACCTCATCCGATTTTTTCCTGCCATGGGGAAAGGTGTAGGTAGTCGCAGCCAGGGGCATTTGATCGACCTCCGGTTGCTTCAGCCAAGGTCACCGCCCTCCGTTCTCGCCAGCAATTCGGTCAGCGCCGCGATATCCACTTCCTCAAGCGAATTCACCACCAGCGGCGCGCCATCGAGTATTTTGGCTGGGTGCCGCCTGACACCCACGCAGCACATGCCGGCGTTTTTCGCCGCCAGCAGCCCGGCGCAGGCATCCTCGAACACGACGATCTCCCGCGCCGTCGCTCCCAGTCCCACAGCAGCTTTCAGAAAGATATCCGGGGCGGGTTTCGAACGCATGGCGCCATCAGGGATCACCACCGCATCGAACAGCTTCCCGATGCCGGTCAGCCGCAGAATCTCCGGCGCATTCGAGCTGGAACTCGCCAGCGCCACGCGCAGGCTGTAACCGCGGGCGGAGTGGATGAGTGTTACCGCGTCGTCATAGAGTCCCACGCTCTGCTGCTGAAGCCTGCTTTTGAACAGCGCTTGTTTCTCCTGGCTCAAGCGTTTCACCATGACTTCCGGAGCATTGGGCAGCATGGATTTGATACCATGCCAGCGCTGTTTGCCATCCACGTTCATGAAATAGTCCTCCAGGTCGAACTGCACGCCGTGTGAGCTGAACACCTCACGCCAAGCATGGAAATGAATCATTTCGGTTCTGGTGACGACGCCGTCCAGATCGAATATCAACCCCCTCAGCATGGTTTCAGGCTCCCGCTCGGAAGAAGTCGCGCATCCTGGCGATGATGAACGCCACATCCGCCGGCGTCAGTTCCGGGTAGACAGGCAACGACAACATTTGTGCCGCCTGCCGCTCGGTCGTTTCCAGGGATTCGGCCGGAGCCAGGGATCTGGCGGCGGGCTGGCGGTGGATCGGCACGGGATAATGGATTTTCGTTTCTATTCCATGTTCCGCCAGGTATGTTTTCAGGTCGTCTCTTTCCGGTGTGAACAGGGTGAACATAGAATAGACGTGGAATTCCCCTGTCCTTTCCACCGGCAGCGTCACGGGCAGACCGGCGAGTCCCTCGATGTACTGGCGTGCGTGGCGACGCCGTTGCGCTATCCAGTCATCCGCCGCCGCCAGCTTGACCAGCAGCATGGCGGCCTGCACGGTATCCAGCCGGGAGTTGTAACCCCACCGCCCGCTGGTATCGCGATCCAGCAGTCCATGATTGCGCAGGCGGCGCAGTTCATCATCGAGCGCATCGTCATCGGTGACGATCATGCCTGCGTCGCCCAGCGCGCCCAGCACCTTTATGGGATGGAGGCTGAAGCATCCGGCGCATCCAAAGGCACCGGTCATGACATTGTTGAAATGTGCTCCGAAGGACTGCGAGCAATCCTCCACCACGTGAATTCCCTCGGGAGCGCAGATATCCATGATCCTGACCATGTTGCACGGCCGGCCGCGCAGATGCACCGGCAGCACCACGCGGGTGCGGGGGCCGAGGCGGCTGAGGAGGTTGTCCGGCGACATATTCTCATCCGCATCGACGTCACAGAAACGGGGCAAGGCGCCACAGTGCGCGATCACGGCGGCGGTGGCGATGAAGCTGTTGGCCGCTGTCACCACCTCGTCGCCCGGTCCCGTTCCAAGTGCCAACAGACACAGGAGCAACGCATCCGTGCCTGAATTGACGCCGATGGCATGGCGCCTTCCAATTCTGGCGGCGAACTGTTGCTCCAATGCCGCCACCGGCTCGCCGAGAATGAAGGCGCCGGAATCGATGACATCCGCCACGGCGGCGAGCAGCCGCTTTTTCAATGGGCGATGAGCCGCCACCAGGTCGATGAACGGAATTACTCTCGACATAACCGTTTGTAGCCCTTCTCTTTCAAATAGGCGATGTTCACATATCTGGAGTCGTCCGGCGCGGTGATCGCGCCCGTTCTGATGGCTGCCGCCACCTCCCGCGCCGCATCCATGATCCCCAGCCGTCGCCTGAATCCCAGTTGCTCCTCGATTTTCGTCGAATCGAGCCGGTACGAGCGATGATCGAACACCTCCACCTGCTCCAGTCCGACACCGTTCCCCACCGCTTCCCGCACCGCCGAGGCGATCTCCATGACGCTGAGATTTTCAAAACCCACGTTGAAGATCTTGCCGGCCACCATCCCGTCGGGTGCTTCCAGCATCAGGAGATACGCCTCCGTGAGGTCGTCGATGTGCACATTGGGCCGCATCTGCGCGCCGCCGTGAACCCGTACCGAACCGGTGGTGACAGCCTGCTTCACGAAAATGTTCACCGTCAGGTCGAACCGCATGCGGGGTGAGAAGCCGCACACCGTCGCCGGGCGCAGCACCACGCCGTGGAATCCGTTCCCCGAGAGTTCCAGCAGATGCCGCTCGCATTCATGCTTGAACCGGCCGTACAGTGTGATAGGCGCGGGCACCGACTCTTCGGTTATCCGCGGCTCGTCCTTCACGCCGTACACGGTGGCGGAAGAGGCGAATACAAATCTGTGAACCCCCGCTTTCTTTGCCGCCTGCATGAGGGAAACCGATGCCGCGAGGTTGATCTGCTCTGTCAGGTCCGGATCCAGTTCGCTGCATGGATCGTTGGAAAGGGCAGCCAGATGGATCACGTGGTCCACTCCCCGCAATGCCCGCCGGACGGTTCCGCCATCCCGGATATCGCCCTCGATCACCGCCATGCCTGGTTGCTTCATTCCATCGAACACATGGCGGTTGTCGAACAGAAACAGGTCCAGGACGCGCACCCGGAAGCCGTGTCTCACAAGCAGGTGGACCAGTACGCAGCCGACGTACCCCGCGCCGCCGGTGACCAGAACCACAGGTTTGTGCCCCGTTTTGTTGGCGCTTTTCATGCCTCATTTCTCCTCGGCGCCGTTGCGGCCGCACCCAACGATGTGTCCGCTTCGTTCGTTACGACCCGCCGGAGGACGATGGAACCACCAGGCGCCAGCGGATGGCGTTCGTCTGCATACTCCAGGGTCAACGGTGTTCCGGCGATGCCGTCGATATCCGAGACATGTATTTCCCGCCTGCCGCTATCG
>JAFGDC010000221.1 GCA_016932295.1 candidate division CSSED10-310 bacterium | reverse complement strand
CGGCAGACGCTCCGGTAATGTCCAGTTCACCAAGCCGGATCTTCCCCGCCGTGGCCCGGCGCCGACCCGTCATGACCTCTACCAGCTCGCGCTGGCCATTGCCGGAAACACCTGCGATCCCGAGAATTTCTCCCGCCCTTACGGTCAGGTCCACGCCGCATAATGCATCGGTGAATCGATCACCCTTCACCCATAACCGTTCGATCCGCACAAGCTCCGAGCCCGGTGGTGCGCGCTCAGTGAAGACGGGCAGTTCAACCTGGCGGCCTACCATGTGCGCCGCCAGTGTTGCCGGAGTCTCTCCCAATACCGGCAAGCGATGCGCCACCAGCGCTCCCTTGCGCAAAACGGAGACAACTCCGGCCAACCTGGTCACCTCCTCCAGCTTGTGACTGATGAAGATCACCGACCGGCGATCCCGGACCATGCTCCGCAGCGTTTCAAAAAATGTATCCACCTCCTGCGGCGCGAGCACCGCGGTCGGTTCATCAAGAATCAGGATGCGCGCCCCGCGGTATAATTGCTTGAGAATTTCCACCCGTTGCTGCTCCCCAACGGACAGTTGCCAGACCGGCGCGCCGGCATCCACGCGCACGTGGAAACGCTCGGCCTGGGCGTTGATTGCCTTTTCCAGTTCCACCTTGCCGGTCATCATGAAGGACCGCTTCAACCCTAGCACGATATTCTCCGCCACGGTGAAGGATGGAATCAAGGTAAAATGCTGATGTACCATGCCTATCCCCAGCGCCATGGCATCCGCCGGGCCGCGCAGTCGCACGGGGCGCCCTTCGAACAGTATCCGTCCTTCATCGGGTCGATACAATCCAGCAAGGATATTCATCAGAGTGGTTTTCCCCGCCCCGTTTTCACCCAGCACCGCATGGATTTCTCCGGGAAAAATATCCAGATCGATGCGATGATTGGCCCGCACACCAGGGAATTGCTTGCCGATGCCACGCAGGCTTATGACCGGCGACGATGAAATTGCATCGTGGCTCATGGATTTCGCCGACCCACTCGATACAAGCCTTGGCTTTTCACTCCCTTGCCGATCCATGATATCCAGTCCAGGCAATCGGTCACATTCCTGCCTTGGCTCCGGGAGCTTCGATCCCACGCCGGCCGCATCGCGCAACCATCTACTTGCCCGGCACCTCGCCTATGATGCCTTCAACAAGCCAGTCCATGCAGATCGAGCAATCCTGCCGGCCAGGGATGTTCTTCAATCCCTCCATGTCCTCCTGGGTCAGGCTGGTGCCAGCCGGCACACGCACCACGCCACGGTTGTCCCGTAGGGGACCCTTGAACACATCGAACCTCGTGAAAGCGCCATCCTGCATCTGGTTCAGCACCGCCCGGATTTCTTCTACCACCTCCGGCGGCACACCGGTGGCAGGTTCCTGACCCTCCATGAAGCCGAACAGACCCACGATGCCACTGTCGGCGTCCGGGTAATAATTATCCGGCTTCCAGGTCCCGTCCATCATCGCCTTGACCTGCCGCACATACTCCACCCCCCAGTTCCAGTAGGGTACCGTGAGGCAATGCCGCGGATCGCCCGAACACGCGTTTTCGGAATCATAACCGATCCCCCACTTGCCAGCCTCTCCAGCGGCGATCACCGGACCCTGGGTATCGGCACCTGTTATCACCACATCAACGTTGTTCTTGATCAGTGATTCAGCCGCCTCCCGCTCCTTGACGGGATCGAACCAGGTGTTTATCCAGCGAATCTCCATGACACATTCAGGACATGTCCTTTTCATTCCCAAGGCGATCGCATTCCCCAATCGAATCACCTCGGCAATGGGAAACGGCGCGATGTACCCGATCTTGTGGACGCCGTCGGCCTTGGCTCTGGCACCGGCAACCATGCCGGCCAAGTATTTCATGCACTCCATCGCACCCATCAGGTTGCCGAAATTCCTGTCATTTTTCTTGAAGCCGGATATATGCAGGAATTTCACGTTGGGGAACTCACCCGCTACCACTTCGCACGCATCCATGAATCCGAATGAAGTCGCGACAATCAGATCGAATCGCTTGCGTGCCAGGCTCCTGATCACCTGCTCCGCTTCGGCGCCTTCGGCAACGCTCTCCACGTAAGCCGTATGGACCGATGGCAGCATCTTCTCCAGATACCGTCGACCTTGATCATGGGAGTACGACCAGCCACCGTCGCCAATTGGTCCCACGTACACGAAGGCGACATTGAATCTGCCCTTCTCCACTTCAGGGATGGTGACCTCGGCTGCAACAGCAGCGCTTCCAAGCGCGATCAACAGCATCACGCATGCGGCAAGGCGCCCATTCTTCATTGCTTCCTCCTTGGCGTATGATGTTTGGCAACAGGTTTTTTTAAAGTAGTAGACCATTGACGGACACGTCAATACCGACTCGTGCCACGCCTCCAACAAGGTGAATGCCTGCCGGCCTGAAATCGTTCCCATGGTGGCCGGCGGACCGTCTTTCCTATATGCTCCGCCGTCGCGCCAGTAGCCAGCCCAGCGCGCTCAACAAGATCACCCCGCCGGCGCCGCCCGTGGCTGGAATCGGTGGCGCCGTAGGACTGACGGTCGGCGTTCGGGTGAACTGCGGAGTCTGTGTGACGGTGGCGGTAGGGCTGAAGGTGGGGGAATTGGTCGGCGTCATGCTGGGTGACATGGTTGCGGTCCCCGTCGGCGAGTATGTGGGACTCAGAGTGGAGGTGAGAGTCGGGGAGAGCGTGGCGGTGGCCGTCAGGGTCGGCGACCTGGTAGCGGTCGGTGACGCTGTCGGAGACGGGGTTTTGGTTGGTGACGAGGTGGGGGTGAGAGTCGGCGTAAGAGTAGGTGTAAGGGTGGGACTTGGTGTCAGGGAGGGAGTAAGCGTGGGTGTATGTGTCGGAGTCCAGGTAGGAGTCTGCGTGGGGCTGTCGGTCGCGCTCGGTGTAAGGGTGGGTGAGAACGTGGGCGACTGGGTCGGGGTATGAGTCGGGGTCCAGGTGGGAGTGTGAGTGGGAGTTGAAGTGGGTGACTGGGTGGACGTGGGAGTGAACGTCGGGGTGCGGGTCGGCGTCATGGTCGGACTCTGGGTGGGGCTTTGGGTGGATGTGGGTGAGTGGGTCGGAGAATAGGTCTGACTGGGTGTCCAGGTGGGTGATCTGGTGGGGGTGCAGGTTGGGGTGGGGCTGGGTGTCGGAGTGTACCGGTACGGACTGATGCGGATGTAATAGGACCCTGTGGTCCGGCTTTCGTTGGTGACCACTATGCCATAATGATCAGTGGCACCGATGGTCACCTGGATCTGTTCGATCTGCCCTGAGCCGCCTGAATACCTGGTGCCACTGGATTGACTCCGGCTGCGATAGTAGTCGCCACTGCCGGAATCGAAGAAGTACATGTCATAGTTGCCAGAACTCTGATTCTCCAGGGTGATCCAGACGGTGCCGGTGACCCCCATGTAGGATTCATGGCACCGGACAAGCTGCGTCCATGGTACGTCGTAGGGACCATACAGTTGCGAACCACCGTAATAGTTGCATGTATCCGAGGAATAGTTATCCATCTGGATTTCGTAAGGGATCGTGGACTGCGACCCCGAATAATCATAGACGCCGATCTGGAAATTACCCGAAGCGCAATGGTTGCCGTCGATGGCAATGAAATCGATGGTACCGG
The DNA here is from genome assembly GCA_016932295.1 of candidate division CSSED10-310 bacterium. Next base: position 716 of record JAFGDC010000221.1, on the reverse strand, counting down.
AACCCCAGGATGACGACTCGATAACCGAGGTGAAGCCGGTGGTGCTGTTGGTGAAGTCGTTGTACAGAGCCAGATCGTAATCATCGTCCACGTTCTGAAAGAGACCGGTAACGACCCAGTAGCCCACCGGATCGAACTGAAAACCGTCCATGTTGCGGTTACCCCCATAAGAGCCGCCCGGCGCCCCGGGGGACACCGAGTACGTGGACATGGAGCTGATGTTCAGGGGTTTCCAGACAAACTGCCGCTCGGCGATGTTGTTGCCTTCATCGCCCTCACTCACCACCTCGGTGGCATCCTGGAAGGTCTTGAGCGTGTGGCGACCGCCCGCCACCATAAAGTCCCAATTGATCAGGTAATAGAAAATGTTGAAAGGCCAGGTACCAGTCATGCTGCTGTTGGTCACCGTCCCCACATGCCGGCTGTCTGTATACAGGTAGGTGTAGAATGTACCGGTGCTTTCCCACCAGGCACCGTTGAACTCCGCGCCGAGATTCACATAGTTGTTGCCTCCATCGTCCCACCCGAAGAGGTCGGGCGAAAGGGGCACGTTGCCGCTGGTGGCGTCGCCGGTGCTGCGCGCCACCACCGGTCCGTACCATCCACCCGCGGTTACCGGATACAGATCCATGGCAACGGCGGATGAAATCGCCACCAATGTTGCCAGGAAGAACACGAGACACATCCGCCCGGTCATGGCGTCACCTGCCCGTTCT
>JAFGDC010000220.1 GCA_016932295.1 candidate division CSSED10-310 bacterium | reverse complement strand
GCGCGGGTCGCCACCGCGGCAAATACCAGCCAATTCAATATGATCCAGTATCTCCTGCGGCGCAGTGCCGGCCACAGGGCGAGACCTGACAACACCAGGAAACCCCTGAACGAATACATGTTCACCCAGGCCAGAAAAGGGTACTGGGTGGTGACGACGAGATTGAACGGCGAGATGAGTTCCGCGATTCGATGATAGAACAGGTTGTCCGCACGGAGCCGGGTCAACATGAAGAACGGTTCCGTGGCACCTTGACAACCATAGGGATTGATGAAGATCACGGCGGCTGATGCCAGGCTCCAGGCAGCGAGCCGGAAATCCGGTCTGCGGTCACGCACCATCAAGCCGAGGAACGTACAGCCCTGTACTGCCAACCCCATCATGAACAGGCCGTGGGTATTGGTCCAGAAAAGTTGCAGGATCGGCAGCACCCATAATGGCGTCCGTTTTGATTCCGCGTGTCTATACAGGATGTGCATCATCAAGGCGAGATACAGGTACGAGGTGTGTTCGGGACGGATGTTGAAGCGTGATTCGCAGGCCAAAACCGCAACGAGGAAGAGTACCGGGGTGCTGATGGGATCCGCTCTCACCAGCTTGACCGACCGGTAGAGGACGATAAACAGACCCGCAACCAGCGCACTCGTGAACAACACCATCCCGGCGTTGCCGCCAAGCCGGTTGACGCCGTACAACATGATCTGGTACCCCCAGCTCATGTCGGTATACCGGTGATCGTTGACCGTATAGGTGAAGCTGTCCGTTGTCGGCCAGCCATGGGCAAGGATGTATCCACCGGTCTTCAGATGGAAGCCGGCATCCAGGCTGCTGATTTGGCGGAAGGAAAACAGGACGGCCAGCAGAATCACCCCGGCCACCATAAGATCGGTCAGGCGATGGTTCTGATCCGTTCCGGGAGATTCGGATACGGCTGTTCCTGTCTTCATTATCCCCCTGTTTCCGCGCCGCCGGTGCTCAGGATCGAGGCGTGGATTTCGGCCCATCGACAGTTCCTCCCATTTCGTCATCCGGCTGGACGATAGTGCCCGCATCATGTTTCAACGCCGCACTGCCCGGTTCATCTCATCATCTAACGGGATCATGGCGCAGGCCGCCTGTCAACGCGGTTTCTGTCTGAAAGGTGTGTTACGCGTCATGCCCTTCCGGCCGGCGGTTGTATGCATATGCCCCACGGAATCCGGAAATACCTGGAACAACCTGCCGGCGGGTGGTGTATGCACGGGTGACAGGGCTCCCTTCCGGATTAGACCAAACGGATCTATGCCAATCAAACAGGAGGAGCATAATGAAGCGAGTAGTGAGGGGACGAGGCATGCCTGGATCGGACGGGAGGGTGTCATGAGAATCGCCCTGGTGTTCGCCGCCGCCTCTCTGCGCCGCGGCACCCGCCTGAAACATTTCATGGTGCCGCCCCACAGTCTCCAGATTCTGAGTGCCCTCACTCCCGATCGGCACCAGGTGGCGATTTTCGACGAATATCACCGGCCCGCGCCGGTGGATATGCATGCCGACCTGGTGGGAATCAGTGTCTGGACAGCCGCCGCCGTTCGCGCCTACGAGTTGGCCGATGCGCTTCGGGCGCGCGGTCTTCCCGTGGTCCTGGGCGGTCCCCACGTCACACTTTGCCCCGAAGAGGCCCAGGCGCATGCCGATTGCATCGTGGCAGGAGAGGCCGAAGGTGTCTGGGCGGGTCTGCTGGATGATTTTGAGCAGGGCCGCATGCGTTCCCGATACGATGGCGAGCCCCTGCCGCTGTCCGAGACGCCCGATGCCGACTGGCACCGCATTCCACCGCGGGAGTACGTGCTCAATACCGTCGTCTCCGCCAGCAGGGGATGCACCAACCGCTGTTGGTTCTGTTTCGAGAGCAGTCGAAAGGGGGTCGCCTTCCGCCTTCGGCCTCTGCCCATGGTATTGCGGGAAATAAGGTCCGCCTCGCCCCGTGTGGTGGCTTTCATCGACAACGACCTGCTGGCGGACCGGGAGTATGCCCACCGTCTGCTGCGAGCGCTCATTCCCATGCGGATCCAGTGGTTCGGCATGACCACCATCGGCGCCGCCGATGACGAGGAACTGCTCGACCTTCTCGCCGCATCCGGCTGCAGAACCCTCTATATCGGCTTCGAAAGCGTCAACAGGCATTGTCTGGACGAGGTTAGAAAGGGTTGGAACCATATCGGGGATTACATCCGGAATGTCCGCCGTCTGCACGATCGCGACATCATGGTGAACGGCAGCTTTGTCTTCGGATTCGATCACGATGGTCCGGACGTTTTCACGCACACGGTTCAGTTCGGTATCGAAGCGCGGCTGGAAACCGCCACCTTCACCATCCTGACGCCATATCCGGGAACGCTCCTTTATAAGAAACTTCTTGCCGGCGGCAGGATCATCGATCATGACTGGTCCCATTACGATACCACGCGAGTGGTGTTCCAACCCATGGGAATGTCAGGCGAGGAACTGGAAGCAGGATATTTCCAGGCCTACCGGGATTTCTATTCCTGGAGGTCCATCCG
>JAFGDC010000219.1 GCA_016932295.1 candidate division CSSED10-310 bacterium | reverse complement strand
GAGTGAACGAGCGGGACATGCGCGCCGTGCTCGAACTCGCCGCCCAGCCTGGAAACCAGTTCATCAAGGAGGTCTTCTACCTGGGCTGCCGGTACCTCGGCCGGGCGACGGAATTCTCCTATGAGCACTGTCTCATGCCCGACGAGGTGATCGACTCTTTCGAACGCCAGTTCGAAGGCCGGATCACCCGCCGCGACATCATGCGTTTCCAGAAGCTGTACTTCGCCTTTCTGCACTTCTGGGCCGTCCGCAAGTGTTTTTATGTTCAGCATTATCTCGTGCTGCGGGATGGGCGGGGCGGCATTACTCCTGTCAATGAGGTGATCGACCTGGCCGCCATGGAACCCCGCCTGGACCGCTATCGCCGTCTTGCCTCCAGGTGGCCGTGGCTGGCGCGCGCCTACCTGGTGGCGGCGCTTGCTCCCTTTGCCCTTAATCCCCGATTCCTCGGGTTGCTGCGCGAGGCCTTGAAACTCAAGCTGCTACTCTATTTGGGTTTCGATCTGGCCAAGCTATCCTCCAAAACCATTTTGCTGGGTTTTATAACGGCGTGCGATCCGATGATCCTCGATGTACAGCTCGCCGCCAACTGCGGCAAGGGTGAGGTGTCCATGGACCTGGGCCGGCAGGAGGCGGGCGCCTGGGCGAATGTGATGCGGGAGAAGTGCTTCCTCGACCGCTCCCATCCCATCACCGGACCCATGAAAGACCGCGTGGGGAGCTAGTGCCGCATGCGTATCAGCCTGATTCGCGGGAATGAGCGCCCCGATCCGCATACTCCCATCCGGGAAGCCAACGTCACCGGCATCTATCCACCCCTGGGGCTTGCGTACCTGGCCGGGAGTCTGTTGCGCGCCGGCCACGAGGTGCGCATCATCGACGCCCATGCCCTGAACCTTTCCCCCGCGCAGGTAGCCGCCATCGTGGTCGAACGGCGTGACGAACTGGCCGGAGTTACCTCCACGTCCTTGAACTGGCTGCGCACGATCCGGATCATCCGGGCGCTTCGCGCCGCCGCGCCGGCCATCAGGATCGTTGCCGGCGGTCCGCACCTGGCGTTGTTTGCCGGAGCGAGCATGGCAATCGGTGAGCTGGATGCCGCGATCTGCTGCGAAGGCGAGGAAGCACTGCCGGAACTGGTGGAGGTCTACGCCGGCGGCGGCGAACCACGGGCCGTCGCGGGGGTGGTCTACCGGAACGCCGACGGAGAGGTGGTGGAGAATCCTCCGCGACCTCCCATCACCGATCTGGATGCCACGGGTTTTCCCGTTTACGAGCTGCTGCCGGTGACCCGGTACCGGGCACTGACCATCCAGAGACCCTTCTACACCATGATCACCAGTCGGGGCTGTCCCCATCGCTGCGGTTTCTGCTCGCAGATATACGCCGGCGGCGCTTTCCGGCAGCGCAGCCCGGGTGATGTCGTGGAGGAAATGGCGTTCTACGTCGAACACCGCGGCGCCAGGGAAATCATCCTGTTCGATGAGACCTTCACTATCGGTGAACGCCGGGTATTGGAGATCTGTGAATTGATCCGTCAACGCGGTCTCCGGTTTCGATGGAATATCCGTGCCCGTGCCGATACGATCACGGCGCCGCTGGCCCGGGCCCTCAAGGCAGCCGGTTGCTATAGCATTCACGTGGGTATCGAGTCCGGCGCTGATGAAATTCTGCGCCGCATGCGTAAAGACATCTCTCTGGCCCAGGCGGAGCAGGCTCTTGCCATCTCCAGGGAGGCCGGCCTGGAAACCCGCGGCTACTTCATGCTCGGGTATCCGGGTGAGACCATCGCCACCATGGCGGCCACTATCGCCTGTTCACTGCGCCTGCCGCTTGACTGGGCGAGCTTTTCCATCACCGTGCCACAGCCTGCCACCGAGATCATGGCGGATGCGGTCAGGACCGGGCTGATGCCTGGGGATTACTGGCTGCGTTATGCCGCCGGTGATCCCCCCGGTCCCTTGCCGTACTTCACCACCCACGAATACGACGAGTCCGCGCTCGAGCGCTTGCTGTACAGCGCCTATCGACGTTTCTACGGCCGGCCCTCGACCATCGCCCGTATAGTGACCTCCGGGCGCTTGCTCCGAACCCTGCCGGAACTGGCGGGAACCTTGCGGTATCTGGTCCGGTCACGCCGTTGACCTAGGTTTGTTCGAGATCGCGGAAGCGCCGGGCAGACCGCCGGCGAAGGGGCGGCTTCTTGCATCTGCGGGTGTTTACGAGTATGAAAGTACAGTGGATACGGTTAGGGAGGTGACGATCATGAAGAAGGGGACAGGCGTCATTCTGGCGCTGTTGTTCATTGCATTCGGCGCGGCTGGTTCCGTCCGGGCCGCAATCATAGCCGGCACCGTGACCGATGAACTGACCGGCATGCCCATCAACGGTCTTGAGCTGGACCTGTACAACTCCTCCTGGTCCTTTCTCGAGTATTATCCGGTGACCGACAACGAGGGGGTCTATATCATCGATGACCTTCCGCCCGGTGAGTATTATCTCAAGGCGGATCCTCATTATCCCCAGCATTACCGCCAGGAATACTGGCGTGATGCCTACACCAGGCAGAGTGCCTCGCGGCTCCTGTTGACGACCGGGGATACGCTGGAGGGGATTGATTTCGCCCTGGCGCCGGGCGGGTATTTCGGTGGCACGGTCAAGGCGAGTGCTACCGGTTTGCCCCTGGAGAACATCGACATCCAGGTGTATGACGCCAGCTGGCAGGAGGCGGACGAGGGTGGCATGACGGACGCCTTGGGGCGCTATTATGTGGGCGGCCTGGCGGCTGGTTCGTATTATATCAAGGCCAACCCCGTCTATCCGCAACCCTATGTCGACCAGTACTGGGATGGCGCTAAGGGCCCCAACGGTGCCGTTCCGGCGGTGTTGACTATTCCCGGTGACTCGCTGGCGGTGAACTTTGAACTGGTGGCCGGCGGCTATATCACGGGAACCGTGCGGGACGGATTTACCCAGGCGCCCGTCTCGGATTTCCTCGTCAAGGGATACAACTCGACATGGGACAAGATGCGCATCCAGGATCACACCAACGGCAGTGGATTCTACGTTTTGGGAGCATGGGAGGCGGGACTGTATTATATCAAAGCGGATGCCGTGTATCCGGATCCCTACCTGGATGAGTATTACGGCGGCGCCTATGAGGAAATCGGCGCGGAACCGGTGACCGTTACGCCACCCACCAATGCCGCCGGCATCGATCTGTATCTCGATCCCGGGTCCTACATTGTCGGCACGGTGCGCAGCGCCACCAATTCCCAACCTCTGCCGATGGTGGAAGTGGTGCTCTATGACCAGAACTGGGGTGAGCTCGAACAGTCCGATATCTCCGATGCCGCCGGCGGATACGTGCTGGGTTCACTGCCGGCGGGCGGCTATTTCGTCGCCGCGCCACGCAATGACACCTTTTACTACCGTCAATACTGGCTTAACGCCGGCGCCCCCCAATCGGCCACCATGCTGGAAGTCACACCGCCCCAGAACAGATACAGCATTGATTTTTTACTGGAATCGAAGGGTGAGGACCTGATGATCGGTTTCGATATGCCTGCCACCATTTTTCAACCCAATGACACCTTCTTCCTCGATGCGGTGGTCATCAACAATTCGCAGCCTTATACCGCCCTGCCCCTGTTTGTTCTTCTGGGCGTGCTGGATCAGTACTACTTCTGGCCAAGCTGGTCCCTCTATGCTCCGCCGGAGTACATGACCATCGATTTCAGGCGGCAGAGTGTCACGATGGGACAACAGGTATTCACCATCATCGATCCCTTCACCTGGCCGGTGGTGGATCATTCCTTGAGCGGCCTCATCTTTTATGGAGCCTTCCTCAATGAGACCTTCGACCAGGTGATTGGGGGAATCGGCTACATCGAGTGGGGGTACGCGCCCTGAGCGGCGTCGCCTCGATCGAACCGTTTTTGACAGGCACATTGTTGCTTCGAGGACGGCGGCGTGTGCTCCGAGGATGGAGCTATAACCATTGAAATGTCTTCACCATGTGTGGTGGCCGCCCCATTCAATCATAGGCGGTGAATTTTGGGGATAGTCCTTCAGAGATGACTTTTAACCACAAATCAGTATACTCATGTATCGCATCCGCTTGATGGAGTAAACCCGCCTTCCCGCCGCGCCGAGCAATTGTACCGGAGTCACGGGTCTTGAGTGGTAGAATGGGAGCAGCATGAAATCCGATCTGGTTTTTTACAATGGTACTATTCATGGATACAACGACCCGTCGGTGACGGCGGTCGCCATAGCTGAGACGAAGATACTCACCACCGGCACCGACGACGCCGTTCTGGGAACGTTGAAACGCTGTGGCCAGGCAGTGGATCTGAAGGGCCGCTCATTGTTGCCGGGTTTCGTCGATTCGCATGGTCATTTTCTTTCCTATGCCCTCTCCCTTGATCGCATCCGGCTGGACGGCTGCAATTCCCTGGAGAAAGCGCTCGAGATCATCGCGGAGCACCAGCGCAAGGTCCGACCCGGGGAGTGGATCCAGGGGGCGGGATGGGAAGTGAACCGCTGGGGAGGCGAATTCCCCACCAGGCATGCCCTGGACCGGGTGGCTCCGGGTAATCCGGTAGCCTTGCGCAGCAAAGACGGGCACACCGCTTGGCTGAACACCCGTGCCCTGACCGAGTTGGGGATCACCGCGGCGAGTCCGGAACCGCCGGGGGGGAAGATTCCACGACTGGTGGAGAACGGTTCGCCCGCGGGTATCTTGTACGAGGCGGCGGCGGACAGGGCCCTGAGCAGAATCCCCCGGATCAGCAACGAGAGTCTTGATGCCAAGATGCTGCGCGCCACATCCCTGCTGCACGGAAACGGCGTAACCGGTATCCATGATTTCGAAGGCAGGAGCGCTTTCCAGGCGCTGCAGCGGCTTCATCGCAACCACCAGCTGCGGCTCAGGGTATTGAAGTATTTCTCTGATGATGAACTCGATGCGGCCATCGAGTTCGGCGTGTTGAGCGGCTATGGCGATGAGCTGTTAAAGATCGGCGGCGTCAAGGTGTATGCCGATGGAGCCTTGGGTTCGCGTTCGGCTCACATGCTGGACAACTACTGCGGCGAGCCGGACAATTACGGCATCGTGGTCACCAGTGCGGTGCAGTTGGCGAACCTTGCGGGCAAGGCCGCCGCCGCGGGTATCACCATCGCCATCCATGCCATAGGCGATGCGGCCGTGAGAAGCTCTCTCAACGCATTGGAAGTGGCGATCCGGACCGAACATGCGCAGCCTTCCGCCACTCCCGCGCTGCGCCATCGGCTGGAGCACGTGCAGATGGTCAGCGAGGAAGACCTTCTGAGGTTCGGTCATCCCCGCGTCGCTATCTCCGTGCAGCCTTCCCACCTCCTGTTCGACATGGAAATGGCTGATCGCTTGTGGGGTGTGGAACGTACCGAGCGTGCCTATCCCTACCGCAGCCTGATGAAATCCGGCGCCCTGGTGGTGTTCGGCTCCGATTTCCCCGTGGACGTGCCACGGCCGTTGACCGGCATCTTCAGCGCGGTGACCCGCCGCCGTCCCGACGGGCATCCCGGTCCCGCGGGATGGCATCCGGCGGAACGGATCTCCCTGGACGACGCACTCCAGGCATATACGCTGAATCCCGCTATTCTCGCGGGCGAAGAGGGCCGTGTCGGAACCATCACCGAGGGTAAACTGGCCGACCTGGTGGTAGTATCATCGGACATCACCACCTGCCCTCCGCAGGACATTCTTGGGATTGAGGTGGATATGACGGTTTTTGCCGGGGAGATCGTATTCGAACGGAAATAGGATGGGTTCTGTCGTGACGGCCCCGGCCCGCGCCAGGCAATTCAGCCGTGGTTGTCAACCATTGATCGATTGACTCAACAAGCCGCCAATCCGCCTGATTCTGAGTTCTATCAGGGTGCCATCCGGCGCCCGCAGCATCACCTCGAACCTGAATCCGCTGTCCGTCAGATCGGTCGGTCCATTCTCGACCACCTCGGCAGCTTGCAGAAATGCGATCACCTCTTCACGACTGGGCTGTTCTGGCCAGGGTGAGGGACTGAACACCAGTTCCGGATAACGGTCGGTGAGAATCACAAAGGCGCAGTTACCCCTGTCCGTTTGGCAGCTTTGTATTGCTTTACGATCAAGCACGTTGAGCAAGATTTCCTTGATCTTCACGCCAACCTCCATGCAACCCCGCTTCAGATTCATGCCATGATGAGGTGACGCAGACATGCAGTCAGCCCATTGAGCCGGCTGCAGCGATTCCGCCATGGCGTTCACTGAATGGCATGCTTCAACCTCTGGGCATCCAGTCCACCCGGCGAGTGCAACCCTCGCATCGAGTTCCTGTTTTCACTCTATCATATGAATATAACAGTGATACAATCTGTTGCAAAGAGCAAACATGCGTTTCCCGCCACCGACGGAAATTCCGTTCACCTCACTGTGCTCGTCTCCATGACGACTGGCGTCGTCCCGGATATGCGGGGCCGACTAATTACCTGCAGGTCTTGGTTTCGCAGGGCTGGTCACGACCACAACAGGGCTTTTCCCGGCCGCATTCAGGCATGGAATGCGCCATTTTTCCATTGCTGGCGGTGGGTGCCCCCCCTTTGAAGATGAAACCGGAGCCGGCGCCGATCAGCCGTTTCACCGGTCCATGACACTTGGGACACTCCCGCAACGGTGGATCGGACATGCCCTGCCAGCGATCAAACTGGTGCCCGCACGATTCGCAGCGATACTCATAGGTAGGCACGGCAACCTCCTTCACTCGTTTCTAACCACGTCCCGATCATCAATGATCGCAGACATTGTCACCGGTCATAAGGGTTCCCGCCAGGTACTCCTGAACCAGCTGTTCCGGTTCTGCCGACGGGGCGCCGATGACGACCTTGATGTTCTGTTGGGCGAACAATTCGGCGGCGCGAGACCCTATGCCGCCAGCGATGATGACATCCGCCCCTGCATCCTTCAACCACCTGGGCAACAACCCGGGCTCATGGGGCGGCGCATCCAGCGTGCGCGAATCGAGAATTTCTTTGCTTGCGTTATCCACGTCGATGAGCGCGAAGGTCTCACTGTGTCCGAAATGCATTGCCAGCCGTCCGGCTGCCAGCGGTAGCGCGAAGGTCAGCCGCCCCGCGGTCCCGGACTCGGCAGCGGCAGCGCCGGCGCTGTCCTGCTCCGCCGTCCTGCCATCCAGCGCCAGCAGCGGCGCCACCACCCGCTCGAATGCCTTGGCCGTCTCCGTTCTGGCATAGTGAAAGACATACGGTTTGCCTTCATCGCCAGCCACGGTGACCTGCGGATCGATAGGGATCCTGCCCAGGAACGGTACATCCATCTCCGCCGCCAGCGCCTCTCCGCCGCCGGTCTTGAAGATCTCCGTTACCTGGCCGCAATGTGGACAGATGAATCCGCTCATGTTCTCGACCAACCCGATGATGTGAAGCTGCAATTGGCGGCAGAAGGTGATGCATTTTCGCACATCGTTCAACGCCAGTTCCTGCGGGGTCGTCACCACGATGGGAAGCGCTTCCGGACCGATCAACTGGGCGATACTGAGAGGCTCATCGCCGGTCCCCGGCGGAGAATCCACCACCAGGTAATCCAACTCTCCCCAGGACACGTCACGCAGAAACTGCTTGATAATCCCGTACTTCAACGGGCCTCTCCAAATCACCGCATCGTTGCGGCTGCGCAACAGAAAACCGATGGACATGACTTTCAAATTTTCAGTCATGAGCACCGGCGCCATGGCGGGGCCATCCGCAGAAATGGAACGGCCCTCCAGGTCGAGCAGTTTCGGGATGCTTGGTCCATGCAGGTCTATATCCAGCAGGCCGACCCGCTGTCCCGCCAGGCTCAACGAAATGGCCAGATTGGCCGCAACCGTGCTTTTGCCAACGCCACCCTTACCGGACAGGACCAGGATCTTGTGCTTGATACGACTCATGCGCTCGCCGATTATCTGCATATCGATCCGTTCTTGCTCTTTGGGATCGCGCCCTCCCTGACCGCGTTCCTCGTGTGCTTCTTTTCTGCCGGACATTGCTACCTCCTTGCGTCATGCGATCCTCATGCGATGACCATGGCGATTACTACACCCGATTGGGATCATGGTCAAGTCAGGCGAATTCCCCCCATCCACCGCCTGTGATTGGGAACGGCGCCAGCCATGCCGCCACCGCCGGGCTTCATTCCTCAGTCCCCGGGACGTCCGCCGGGGGTATGGGCGGGGTGAGAACCGCGGCCATATTCGATTGCGGGTGAAAGAACCCGTCCCCAACCGATGATCGGAAGCGCTGAATCGAAAACCATCAGGACCGACTGTTCAGCCGCCCTCCATCATGCCTTGTCAGAGCCCAGGAACCTGCTGAAAAGCTTGCTGAAAGGAGAGCTGTTTTCCCGCTGCTCGGGAGCGTTCGTTTCGAACAGATACGCTGGCACCACGCGCTCGAGAATGTCCGGACCCGTAATCTCGTCCAGCTTGAATGTGCGCATGGTCTGCCGCCCTTCCTGAAGGCCGCGCAACACCAATCTCCCATTGTTGATCTGCTCGAGGCGATACGGAGCCACCACGCGCCGGGAATCGTGGTACATGAACTCGATGTACTTGCCGTCGCGGATGGCTTTTTCAATTATTTGAATGTCTTCCATGCCTCTGCGTTCCCTTCAACCCACACAAACTACTATTGTGAATAAAATACTAACAGATTTTTTTCAAGCTGGAAATCAAAAATCGCTTCCTGAAAGAATTTCTCACCTGCTCGCTCCGGCCGCTGGTTGAAAGAAGACACCTAGTTGGAATGAAATGAACCAAATAGATGTAAGAATCTGTTGCGTCAGTTTCTGAACGGTTCAACGTTGTGGCCGCCAAGAATGTTTTCCAGGTTGACATCCGGTGCTTCGGGAATGCTGCCCCCCAGCTTCGCAGCCAGGATACGGATGATTTCCAGGTCGGTTTTACCCGCCGGCGCAGAGAAGGCGGCGTGCAGTTGTTTCCGTGCGCCTCCGGCGGTGATGAAGGTGCCTTCCTGCTCGGCGAAGGAGGCCATGGGCAGCAGGACTTCCGGTTTTGCCCAGGACGGCAGCCTGCACATGGCGCCTGCCACGACTATCGCGCCGTGCTGGAAGTAGGGCTTGACGTGGTGTGCTTCCTCATCGGCGCCGAAGGCGAGCACCAGCTTGATTTCTCCCCGGGCCAACGCGTGGCCTGGATTCACCGGCTCGATCATGGCGTGTTCGGCCGCCAGCCGCAGGCCACGGGTGTTGACGCCGCCATCCAGCAGGAGCAGCGGCAGGCCGGCGTTCTGCGTCGCGTTGATAAGATCTTCGACCAGCCTGCGATCGAGACTGTCCCGGCCGGCGATCACCAGTGGCGATTCGCCGCTGGTGAGGTGCTCCACCATGTATTCCAGTCGTCTGTTGGTGGCGGGCGCCGATGCGTGCGGTGCAGCCCCGGGGTTGATTGATTCTCCTGACCCGGTGTGGCGCCGAAGCAAGGCGATGACCGCCGCGACCGTGGCGCCGGCGTCGCCGGCAACGCGCAACGATCGCGCGGCCACTTCCGCAAGCGCATCCTGGCTGGCGACGAGCGCCATCAGTTCGGTAGTTCCGGCGGCACGCCGCAGTTTCCGCGCCAGCGGCGGGTATTTGGCCGCCAGGCGTGATTCCAGGACAAGCACGCGGTCATAACGACGTTCCATGTCGATGGGTGCCGCTTCCTTCAGGCAGATAGCTGCATCGTACGCCGGCGAGGTGGGATCCTGCAGCGGACCCACCTGGGTTGTGCCGATGATGCCGCCTGCCAGGCAGTTGATGGCATAGGCCGTTTCGGTGGTGAGGTGAGGGGCTGTCAGGACAGCCACCGCGTCTGCTCCGTGCGTGTCCCTGGTCTGGTCGACGAGTCGGGCGGTTCGTTCGAGCGCTTCATTCCAGGATGCCGGCGCCGTGTGTCCGTCGGTTTTCACCAGGGGTGCTGCCAGGCGCCGTTCACTTTTTATCCAGGTCAGGTGGAAACGACCTCGTTCACACAGATCCGTTTGCCGGATGGTCCCTTCATACCGGGGTCCCACGCGGGTGAGCAGGTCGCCTGCCTTGTGCAGGTCGATATCGCAGCCCAGGCCGCAATGTACGCAGACGGCGGGCGTGTGTTCGGTACGAAACGGTCCGGCCGCGGCCAGCGTGAACTTGTCCATGAGCGCTCCGGTGGGACAGACGGCGATGCATTCGCCGCAACCGGTGCAGGCGGATGTCGCCGGATCGGTGCCTGGCGCCGGTCCCACCTCGACGCTGAATCCCCGTCTCAGGAAGCCCAGTATGCCGATGCCTTGCAGTTCAAGGCAGGCGCGTACACAGCGGCCACAGGCGATGCACTTGCCCGGATCACGGACCATGTGCGGGAATCGTTCATCGATCGCGTGCGGAGCGATTTCTCCTGCCATGGCGGTGACATCCGCTTCGTATTCAACCGCATAGCGGCGAAGTTCGCACTCATGCACGTCCAGGCAGCCGCAGCTCAGGCAGCGTTTAGCCTCGGCCACCGCGATCTCCTCATCGAAGCCCAGTTCAACCTCGGTGAAGGTCCCCCTCCGGGCGGTTTGTTCCAGCATGGGCATGCGCATCTTGGGCAGGCGTTCGCGTCCGGCGAATTCCGCCTCATCCACGTCCTCCAGGTGAATTCCCTTGCTCACGTTGGCGGTCCGGTCATCAATGGTGAGGATCGGCAGCGGATGATGGCGCACATGGGCATCCAGGGCGTAAGCGGCGCGCCGGCCATGGGCCATCGCCTCGATGGCGGTGGCGGCGCCGTTGACCACATCGCCGCCCGCGAACACACCCGTCCGGGATGTCTGGAGGGATTCGTCGTCGACCACCAGCGTATTCCACCTGGTGATGTTCAACGCCGGTTCTCCCTCGCAGCAGATACAGTCCAGATCAGGCTTCTGGCCGATGGCGGCAATGATCGTGCTGACCGGCACGGTGAATTCGGCACCGTCCACCGGCACGGGCCGGCGCCGGCCGCTGCCGTCCGGCTCACCAAGACGCATCTCGATGCACCGCAGGCCGGTCACGGCGCTATCGGGACCAGTAATCACCTCCAGCGGTGCCACCAGAATACGGACCTCCACGCCCTCCAGCCTGGCTTCCTCGATTTCCATTGCGTGGGCGGGCATCTCCTTCTCGGTGCGGCGGTAGAGGATCATCACGTGGCCGGCGCCCAGGCGAAGCGCGGTACGGGCCGCATCGACGGCTGTGTTGCCGCCGCCGATGACCGCCACCTCATTGCCCAGATCAGGCCGTTCGCCGGCAGCGACACGCTCCAGGAACTCGATCCCGGACAGCACTCCCGGCGCATCCTCGCCCTGGATGCGCATCCGGGTGCTGCTCCAGGCTCCCATACCCAGGAACACCCCTTGATAGCCCTGGCCTAGCAGGCCATCAACCGTGAATTCCCGGCCCAGCGCCTGATTGGTCCGGGCCTCCACTCCCAGTTCCAGGATGCGGTCGATCTCCCAGTCGAGGACTTGTTTGGGGAGCCGGTATTCCGGGATGCCATAGCGCAGCATACCGCCCAGTCTTGGCATGGCTTCGAAGATAGTCACGGCATGACCCAGGATACGGAGGAAGTACGCGGCGGTGAGTCCGGCGGGGCCGCCGCCTACCACCGCTATCCGCGCGCCGCTGTCAGGCGCGCAGACTGGCATGTACGGTTCCGCCGCCGCCATGTCGGTATCGGCCAGGAACCGTTTGACATAGTCTATGCCGACCCGGTCGTCGACGCGGTTGCGCCGGCACGCATCCTCGCAGGGCCTGGTGCAGACTCTTCCAATGCTGGCGGGGAATGGGATGCGTTGCTTGACCAGGGCGAGCCCCGACCGGAACTCGCGGTTGGCCGTGAAGCCGAGGTATCCCTGGATGTCGATACCGGCGGGGCATGTCATGCGGCAGGGCGCGATGCAGTCTCCATAATGGTTCGACAGCAGCAGTTCCAGGCACATCTGCCTGGTTCTGCGCACCATCTCCGTGGTTGTTTTCACCACCATGCCGTCACTCACCAGGGTGGCGCAGGCAGGTTTCAGCCCCCGCTGTCCTTCGATTTCCACCACGCACAGAAAGCAGGAGCCATAGGGCGACAACCGTTCGTCATGACACAGGGTGGGGATGGCGATGCCGTTGGCGCGGGCCGCCTCCAGTACCGTGCAGCCGGCTTCCATCTCCAAGGCCTTGCCGTCGATCGTGAGTTTCACAGTATCCCTTTCCATGACTAATCCACCATCACTGCATCGAAGCGGCAGGCGCGCAGGCACTCGCCGCAGCGGGTGCAGAGTTCCTGGTCGATGACGTGAATTTGTTTTTTCTCTCCGGTGATGGCATTGACCGGGCATTTCCTGGCGCACAGGGTGCAGCCGGTGCAACGCTCCGCGCTGATGCTGAAGGTGATCAGCTTCTTGCAGTACTTTGCCGGACAGCGCTTGTCGTAGATATGCGCCTCGTATTCATCGCGGAAATAACGGATGGTGGTGAGCACCGGGTTTGGGGCGGTCTGACCCAACCCGCACAGGGATGAAGCGCAGATTTTTTCGGCGAGTTCCTCCAGCCGTTCGATATCACCTTCGCGGCCTTCGCCCTGGCAGATCCGGTCGAGGATTTCCAGCATGCGCTTGGTGCCGATCCTGCAGAAGGTGCACTTGCCGCAGGATTCATTCTGGGTGAAGCGCAGGAAGAAGCGGGCGATGTCCACCATGCAACTGGCGTCGTCCATGACCACCATGCCGCCGGAGCCCATGATGGCACCGGTCTTGTTGATGGATTCATAGTCGATGGGGATGTCCAGTAATTCTTTGGGGATGCAGCCGCCGGAGGGACCACCCATCTGGACGGCTTTGACCGGCCGTCCTGATGAGGTGCCGCCGCCGATGTCATAGATGATCTTGCGGATAGGCATGCCCATGGGCACTTCCACCAACCCGCCCCGCGCTATCTTGCCTGCAAGGGCGAAGACCTTGGTGCCGCGGCTCCTGCCGATGCCATAGGCATGAAATGCCGGCGCGCCGTTGAGGATGATCCAGGGCACGTTGGCGTATGTTTCCACATTGTTGATGTTAGTGGGCTTACCCCACAGTCCGGACTGGGCCGGGAAGGGCGGTCTGAACCGCGGCATGCCGCGCCGGCCTTCCACGGAGGCGATCAGGGCGGTTTCTTCTCCGCATACGAATGCACCGGCTCCTTCCTTGATCTTCAGGTGGAAGGAAAAACCGCTGCCGAGGATGTCATCGCCAAGCAGGCGTCGCTCGGTGGCCTGCTTGATGGCTGTCCTAAGATGCTTGATGGCCATGGGATATTCGGCCCGCACATAGACCACGCCGGTATGGGCGCCGATGGCGTAGCCGGCGATGATCATGCCTTCCATCACCGAGTGGGTGTCGCCTTCGAGAATGCTGCGATCCATGAACGCGCCGGGATCACCCTCGTCGGCGTTGCAGAT
>JAFGDC010000218.1 GCA_016932295.1 candidate division CSSED10-310 bacterium | reverse complement strand
TGATGGAAGAACCCGCCTGTCTTGCCGGCAACATGATTTCCCCGAACCCGGCGCTGGGTCCGGACGAGAGCAAACGCAGGTCTCCGGATATCTTCAGCAGATTTACGGCGCAGGCCTTGAGGATACCGCTGACTTCGGTAAAAACTTCCACGTTCTGGGTGGCTTCCACCAGGTTCTCGGCCCGGGCCAATCCCAGGCCGGTGATATCGCGCAGGTACTCGGCGGCGCGGAAGATAAACCGCCTGGGTGCCGCCAACCCCGTGCCGATGGCGGTGCCGCCAAGGTTAATGACCCGCAGCCGCTCCTCGCATTTATAGACGCGCCAGCGGTCACGGGCGATGGCTTCAGCATAGGCAGACATCTCTCGGCCGAGGGTGGTGAGGACGGCATCCTGGAACTGGGTGCGGCCCACCTTGACCACGTGAGCGAACTCCTTTTCCTTAGCCTGGAATGACTCCATCAATCCCACCAATTCCGTTTCAAGGTCACGCAGGCCGCGGATGGCGGCGATTTTGAGGGCGGTGGGATAGGTGTCGTTGGTGGATTGATGGAGATTGACGTGGGCGGCGGGTGACACTATCCCGTACGCACCGGGAGTGCCTCCAAGGATCTGGATGGCGCGGTTCGCCAGCACCTCGTTGACATTCATGTTCGTGGACGTACCGGCGCCGCCCTGCAGCGCATCCACGAGGATGTGCCGGTCCAGCGCACCGTTCATCATCTCGAGGCAGGCGGCCTCCATGGCGGTGATGACCGATGCGGCGATGAATCCCAATTCGTGGTTGGTCCTGGCACAAGCCAGCTTTACCGCGCCGAAGGCATGGATCAGTGATGCCGGCACCGGCCGGCGTGCGAGTGGAAAGTTTTCCACGGCGCGGACCGTATGAATACCGTACAGTGCCTCGTCAGGCACCTTCAGTTCACCAAGCAGGTCCTTTTCAATGCGATACCCGTTCATGGTCCGGTCCTAGACATAGAGGTCGCGCTCGTCGCTGTCTTCGAGACGGTGGAGTCGATCCATCAACTTCTGCTTGAGTGGGCTGTCCTCGAGCCTGGCGAGTTCGGTAAGGATCGCCTTCTCGCCGGCTTCCCTGGTCGTTTCTCCGGCATAGTCCACCAGGTATTCCTTCAAGGTGCTGAGGGCATTGGGGGTGCAGTACCGTTTGATGAATCCCGGAATGGCGAATTCCATGAAATGCTCTCCGGTGCGACCCAACCGGTAACAAGCCGTGCAGAAACTGGGGATGTAGCCGTCTTCCAGCAGTTCCCGCATGACCGTGTCGAGCGATCTGATGTCTCCCAGGTTGAACTGCTCCCGTTCCATGACCTGGGAGTCACCGAGTTCCGTGTATCCGCCGATTTCGATGCGGCTGCCGGCGTCGATCTGGGAAACACCAAACGCCATGACTTCGCGGCGCAGTGCAGGATCCTCACGGGCGGTGAGAATCATCCCGGTGTACGGCACTGAAAGGCGGAGTATGGCAACCAGCCGCTTGAAGTCATGGTCGTTCACGAAAAAGGTATCATCAAAATCGATGCCGTGCGCCGGGCGCAGCCGCGGAAAGCTTATGGTATGGGGTCCCACGCCGTAGCGATCCATGAGATACCTGGCGTGAGACACGAGACCAAGCACCTCGTACCGCCAGTCGAACAGTCCGAACAGGGCGCCGATCCCCACATCGTCGCAGCCGGCCTCGAAGGCACGGCTCAAACCATCCAGCCGGTAAAGGAAGTTGCCCTTCCGGGTGCCGGCCGGGTGATACTTGGCGTAGGTGTCATGATGGTAGGTTTCCTGGAAAATCTGGTAGGTACCGATGCCGGCTTCCTTGACGATTCGGTATCCGGCATAGTCCAGCGGTGCGGCATTGATATTGACCCGTCTGATCTCGCCGTGGCCATGCTTGGTTCCATACACGGTCCGAACGGTCTCGGCGATGAACGCGCCGTCATACTCGGGGTGTTCGCCGAATACCAGGATCAATCGTTTGTGGCCCTTGTCCTCGAGCGTCACCACTTGCTCGCGCACCTCGGGCATGCTGAGAGTTCGGCGCACCGCGGCCTTGTTGCTCCGGCGGAAGGCGCAATACCCGCAATCATTGATGCAGAGATTGCCTATATACAGCGGCGCGAACAGCACGATGCGATTGCCGTACACCCGTTCCTTCAGCTCGTGTGCGGTGGCGAACATCTCCTCGGTCAACTCAGGAGTATCCGCGGCAATCAGCCGGGCGGTCTCTTCGATGGTCAGGGGCTGCTTGTCCCGACTCTTGGCCAGGATATCCCTTATCAATTCAGGCGCCGGCGGGGATTGTCCGAGCAGTTTCAGTAGATGGCCGTCATCGATGAAATCGACGGCTCTGTCGCTCAGTGTCATGGCTGGCATGGCACACATCATTGCACCTCCTGTCCGGCCCGGGCTTTTTCGGCGCGGGCAGTGAATACCGGCGAGTCGCCGCGGCCTACTCCCGGTGTTCGACCAAGAGAAGCCAACAGCTCCATAATATGGTCGTGGTTGCTTTGTACATCATCGTATATACATGCCTTGTCAGGGTAGATTTCATACAGGGCACGGTACTTTGCGGGGGTCAGATTGGGCATGATCACATTGGCGCCGCAGGACAGACCGGCGCGCCAGCCCGCATGGCGATCCAGGGTAGCCAGGGCGGTGGTGGCGGGAATGTTGGCCAGGGGACGGAAGATTCTGGTGAGAGCCAGCGACTTGCAGGTGGTGAGTTCATCGGCCGGCACCTGGCTGGCGTCATGTTCGCGCCTGGCCGCCAGGGGTGTCATGGGATGCGGGATGAACGGACCGATACCGATCATATCCAGATCCAGAAGGCCGAACGTGAGGATATCTTCCGCCAGGTCATCGATTGTCTGGCCCGGGATTCCGACCATCACACCGCTGCCGGTTTCGTATCCGAGCGCGCGGAGAAAGGCGAGAATGGTGAAGCGGTCGTCGTCGCGACCGGCGGGGGTCGGATGAATCCGCTCGTACAACCGGCGGTTGGAGGTTTCGAAGCGCAGCAGGTAGCGATCCGCGCCCGCTTCCCGCCACAGCGCCAATTCCTCCCGCCTCCGTTCGCCCAGGCTCAAGGTTACCGCCAGCCCGGTCTCGCCCTTGATCGCCCTGATCACTTCCGCCATCCATGCCGCGGTGATTCCGTAGTCCTCACCGGCCTGAAGGACGACAGTGCCGTAACCGAGCCGCAGTGCCTGCCCGGCGCTGTCGAGGATCTCTCCAGCCGTCATTCGATAGCGCACCACCCGCGCGTTGGCGGCGCGCAGGCCGCAGTAGGCGCACTGGCGAATGCAATGATTGGAGATTTCCACCAACCCGCGCAAATGTACCTGGTCACCCACGCGGCGGTGACGCACCCTGTCCGCCTCCCGCCAGAGTTCTCCGAGCCGCTCGGCGGACGATTCGCTCAGCCAGTGAGCCACGCCGGTCCTGTCAATGCAGCGGGTGGCCCAACAATGTTTCATTTCGCCTCACTATTCCTGCTCCGCCGTTTCAGGTGCCAAACCAGCGGTCGTATTCAATCGCACCGTGAAAGTACTGCCCACATCCGGCTCGCTGGTGACACTCACATCACCTTCGTACAGTTGGGCGATCTTCTTGACGATGGAGAGACCCAGGCCGCTGCCCAGGATGTTTCTGGTCTTGGCGTTCTTTATTCTGACGAACTCCCTGAACAATTTCCCGACCTCCGTGTCCGTCATGCCGATCCCCGTGTCCCGAACCGATACTACCATATCATGGTCATCCTGTCGTAATTCGACAAACACGACCCCGTTTTCCTTATTGTATTTGACCGCATTGGATACCAGGTTGTTGAAGACGATATCGATTTCACCGCGATCAGCGGACATGACCAGTGAATCGGGGGCAGCCAGGTTGAAGGTAATACCTCGTTCAGCCGCTGTCGGTCCGGCGGTTTCGATGGCTTGCCTGGCCTGAGCGGTAAGGTCGACCGGTTCGATTTCGCGCTGCTTCTTGCCGGATTCGAGCCTGGTGAGATCGAGGATGTCGAAGATCAGTTTGCGCATGCCTTCCACTCTTACCAGGCATCGTTCCACAAGATGCTGTTGGGTTTCTGGGTCGGCGCCGGCGCTGCCGTCCTTGAGCATGTAGAGATAGCCTTCGACCGCGGCGAGCGGTGATTTCAGCTCATGGGTGAGGACAGAGATGAACTGAAAGCGGATCTGGTGTTTTTCCTGCGCCAGTTTCCTGGCATGCCGGCGCAGCAACAGGTGGCGCGCGGCGTAACGGACAGCGGTGGTGAGTTCATCCGGAGTGAAGGGTTTGGCGAGGAAGTCGAAAGATCCTCGTTTGGTGGCGGTAATGGCGGTCTTGAGTGACGCATAGGCGGAGAACATGATGATGACCATGTCCTGTTCGTCCGACAGTTTTTTCAGGAGGTCGAGACCTGACATGCCGGGTAGTTTGTAATCGAGCAGCAGCAAGTCGGGCGGTCGCTGCTTGATGCGTTCAAATCCTTCCTCGGCGGTGCCGACTTCCTCCACTTCGAAGCCGTACTCTTCATCCAGATCTTTGACTTTCATTATAAACTGTCCCAGCACTATGGCCACCGCCATGCGCATGGGCTGTTCATCGTCCACCACCAGGACGCGTAGTTTTTCCATGGTTCAGTCCTTCAGCAGGCGGGTTATTTCGCGGGTGAGTTGTTCGAAGCGCACCGGCTTGGCGAGGATGGCATCGGCTTTTATCCAGGCGCTGCGGGCAGGTTGTCCGCCTTCGAATTCCAGGCCTGTCTCACTGGTGACGGCGGTCACCATGATTACCGGGATGGCGGGATTGTGACGCTTGATGTGATAACTCAGCACGAAGCCGCCATCCATGTCCTCCATCATCAGGTCCACTACGGCCAGATCCGGGGTGTTGTCTTCCAGCAGCTTTTCCGCTTCCTCCCGGCCTCCGGCGGAGATCACGCGGTAACCCGCTGTATGAAGCTGGAGAGTGATCTGTTCCAGGAAATCAGGGTCGTCATCGACCACCAGGATGGTCCGATCTTTTTCGGTCATGTCTCACCTCTTCATGGTTGATCAACCGTCGGCGCGGATGATGCGCCGGGCTGGAAGCCGAACCGTTGAGCGGCCTGGAGATGCCGCCGCCGGAATAGGGTTCTACTACAATTCCGTCGGTCTGATAAGACTGAATACCGGCCGCCTGGCGTGGGTTCACTTGACCACCTCGCGTTTGCCGTAGCTGGTGTGCAACAGGCGATGGCTCGTTTCGCTCAGGGGTTCGCCGAGAAATTCCCGGTACAGCCGATGGATCGACCTGTTGCTGTGGGCGGTTCGCACCAGTTCCCTGGCATCGATTTCGTAGAGTGCTTTCATGCGACTTCTGATCGCCTCCGGATCGGCACCAAGCAGTTGGCCGCCACCAGCGATGCATCCGCCCGGGCAGGTCATGACTTCGATGAAGTGATAGGTCCGGTTGCCTGCCTTGATGTCTTCCAGCAATTGGCGGGCATTGGCCAGGCCACTGACCACCGCCACCGAGAGCGTGCGGTCGCCGATGTCGATCCCGGCTGATTTTATTCCAGCCAGTCCGCGTACCGTTTTGATTTTCAATTCCTGCATTTCCCGGCCGGTCATGAGATGGTAGGCGGTGCGAACGGCGGCTTCCATGACGCCCCCGGTTGCGCCGAACAGTTTTCCCGCCGTGCTTCGTTCTCCGAACGGCGTGTCTTCTCCCTCCGGCGTTATGGTTTGCAGATCCAGCCCCCGCATTCGGATCATTTCCGCCAGTTCCCGGGTGGTCAGCACCGCGTCGATGTCAGCCAATCCGTCTTCACTCATCTCCGGTCTTTGGGCTTCGAATTTTTTGGCGGTACAGGGCATGATGGAGACACTGAACACCTTGGCAGGATCGATGCCTTCACTGGCGGCATAGAACCGCTTGATAACGGCGCCAAGCATCTGCTGCGGGCTCTTGCAGGTGGATAGATTCGGGATAAAGTCCGGGTAAAACTCTTCCACAAACTTGACCCATCCCGGCGAGCAACTGGTCATCATGGGCAGTACGCCGCCATGCTGAATGCGGTGGACCAGTTCGGATGCTTCTTCCATGACGGTGAGATCGGCGGCGAAGGCGGTGTCGAAGACTCGGTCGAAACCCAGTCGCCTGAGGGCTGCAGTCATGGCGCCCATGATATCCACGCCGGGCTTGAGTCCGAAGTGCTCGCCCAGGGAGACGGAGACACTGGGCGCATGTTGGACCACCACCAACAGGTGTGGGTCGGCCAGCGCCGCCTGCACCTGTTCGACCTGCCGCTGCTCGCGCAGAGCGCCGGTGGGGCAGACCATGACGCACTGGCCGCAGTTGATGCAGGAGGAGACATTGAGACCCTGGTCGAAGGCGGTGCCCACGGTGGTTCTGGAGCCACGGCCTATGAAATCGATGGCGGCGACTCCCTGAATTTCCTCGCACGCCCTTACGCAGCGACCGCACAGGATGCATTTCTCCGGATCCCGGACGATGGAGGGGCTGGACACATCCAGCTTGTGGCGGGATCGCCTGCCGAAATACATGCGCCGCCGAACACCCAGTTCCTCGGCCAAGCGCTGCAGTTCGCAGTTACGGTTGCGCGCGCAGTAGAGACAATCGTCCGGGTGGTCGGCCAGCAGCAGTTCAATGATCGTCTTGCGGGCGTCTATGGCGCGGGGCGAATGGGTCTTGATCTTCATGCCGTCGGCAACGGGATAGGCGCAACTGGGTACCAGGCCGGCCATGCCCTCGACTTCCACCACGCACATCCTGCAGGCGCCGCTGGGAGGAAGTCCTTCCATGTAGCACAGCGTAGGGACGGAAATGCCGGCGCGTTTCAACGCTGTCAGGATGGTTTCCCCTTCCTTGGCCTGTACCGTTCGTTCATTTACTTCCATGGTAATCATGCTTCACCTCTCAGGCCGTGATGACGGCATCGAAGCGGCAGACCTCGGCGCAGTTGCCACAACCAATGCATTTTTCCGGAATGATGTAATGCGGACTCTTGCGGGCACCCATGATGGCATCCACGGGGCAGTTGCGTGCGCAGAGCGTACATCCGGTGCAGGCTTCGGGATCGATGCGATACTCCAATAACTCCTTGCAAACCCCGGCGGGACAATGCCGTTCGTAGATGTGCGCCTCGTATTCGTCCCGGAACCAGCGCAGGGTGCTCAGTACCGGATTGGGAGCGGTCTGCCCCAGGCCGCACAGGCTGGTATCCTTGATCACACCGGCCAGGTGCTCCAGGTTCATGACGCCTTGGAATCGTTCCAGCGCCTGCATCTCAGACTCATTGCGCCGGCTCCTCGTGATGCTTTCCAGGATTTCCAGCATGCGCTTGGTGCCCTCCCGGCACGGGATGCATTTTCCGCAACTCTCCCGCTGAATGAAATCCATGAAAAATTTGGCGACATCAACCATGCAGGTCTTGTCATCCATGACTACCAGTCCGCCTGAACCCATCATGGCGCCGACGGCTTTGAGCGATTCGTAGTCGATGTCCGTGTCCAGGTGTTCAGTGGGAATACAGCCGCCCGACGGACCACCAATCTGTACCGCTTTGAAGGTGCGGCCGTCCGGTACACCGCCGCCGATGTCGAACACGATGCGCCTGATGGTGGTGCCCATGACCACCTCGGCGAGTCCGGTGCGCCGGATTTTGCCGGACAGGGCGAAAACCTTGGTGCCCTTACTCGATACGGTGCCGTGCGAACTGAACCAGTCAGCGCCGCGGGCGACGATGGCGGGGACGTTGGCGAGACTTTCGACATTGTTGATGACAGTCGGCTTGTCGAACAATCCCTGGACCGCGGGATACGGCGGGCGCGGCCGTGGCATGCCGCGTTTCCCTTCGATACTATTGATCAGTGCCGTCTCCTCGCCACAGACGAAAGCACCCGCCCCCTGTTTGATGATGATGTCGAGGTTAACGCCGCTGTTCAGAATGTTGTGACCCAAAAATCCGTAGTCATGCGCCTGAGCGATGGCCTGCCTGAGGCGCTTGATGGCCAGGGGATACTCGGCGCGGATGTAAATGTAAGCTTTGGAAGCACCGATGCCATAGGCGGCGAGCGCCATGCCTTCCAACAGGCGATGAGGGTCGCCCTCGATGACGGCACGGTCCATGAATGCGCCGGGATCTCCCTCGTCGGCGTTGCAGATGAGATACTTTCGATCTCCCGGCGTGCCGAGCGCGAATTTCCATTTGCGACCCGTGGGGAAACCACCCCCGCCCCGCCCCCGCAACCCGCTTTTCTCGATTTCGTCGCACAACTCCCGTGGAGTAGTGCGACGCAGCGTGGCCGCCAGCGCCCGATACCCGCCTCGGGCGATATATTCATCGATGCGAGCGGGATCCATGAGCCCGCAGTTAAGTAGCACGATCCGCATCTGCGGGGCGAAGAATGGATGCTCGTCAAGATACGGTACGTCCGGCCATGGCTTCAGTTCGGGATGGCGGTGCTGGCCGAGCAGCCGTGCGCCGGTGAGACGGCCGTCAAAGACCGCGGCCAGAAGATCGGGAACAACATCTGCGGTAACGCCGCCGAACATCACCCTGGTGCGCCCCGGTAACTGGATGTCCAGCAACGGCTCCTCGGAACAGAGACCGATGCAGCCCACTTCTACCACGTCCGCAGCCAGGTCGCGAGCCGCCAGGCAAACTTGGATCGCGGCCAGGGTCCTGGCGGCGCCGGCGCCCAGGCCGCACGTGCCGGTGCCGATGAATAGCACCGGCCGGTCGACCTGGTCGCCGCGCAGTCTGGCGATGAGATTCCTGGTTTCCTCAACGCTCACCTGATTTCGCGCAGCCAGGATCTCCATGAGTTCGGTGGTGGGACGATCGGGCACCGACCAGCAACCGGCGGGAGCATGACGATTACACATGGGCGTCCTCCTTCTGGCGGTAGGTGGCGATCAGCTTACGGGCCTTGTCGGGAGTCATGCTCGCATAGAACTCTCCGGAAATGCAGATGACCGGCGCCAGCCCGCACGCGCCGATACAGGCCACCACCTCGAGACTGAAAAGACCGTCGCGGGTGGTTTCGCCGGGTGCGATCTTCAGCTCGTGGACAAGTGCTTCCAATAGCTTGGCGGAACCCTTGACGTGACACGCGGTGCCGCGGCAGACCTGAACCAGATACTTGCCCGGCGCCTGAAACCTGAACTGGTTGTAAAAGGTGGCGACACCATAGATCTTGCTGGCCGGCAGCTTAAGGTGTGTGCCGATGCGAATCACTGCCTCCCGTGACAGGTATCCGCATGCCCCCTGAACCTCCTGCAGGATGGGAATGAGGCTGTCACGGCCGGCATTGGGATGACTGGCGAGGATTGTCTCTATCTTGCTGCACACCATTACGCTTCCCCTCTTTTGGTATGATGTTGGCGGGTGAAATAGGCCACTTTCTCCATTGCCATGGTGATGTCAATGTCTTCCGTGTAGACGTCGGGCGGCACCTGCAGAGGGACCGGCGCGAAATTGAGAATGCCGGTGACGCCCGCCTTGACGAGCCGCCGGGCGATGTCCTGCGCCGCCGCAGCAGGCACGGCGATCACCGCCGCTGTTATGCCCTGCTCGTCGATGATCGCTTCCAGCCGTTCCAGCGGATACGCCCGACAACCGCTCACGACCCGGTTCACCTTGCCTTCGTCGATGTCGAACGCTGCTTCGATGGTGAGCTTGGGCCGATGGCCGTGAAAGAAAGAGATCAGGGCGCGGCCGAGGTTACCGACGCCGATCAGGGCGATTTTCTGGCCGTCCGGATGGTCGATGAGCCCGCTGATGTGCCGGACCAGGTCATCCACATTGTAGCCCTTGGAAGGGCTGCCGCTGAAACCGATGACCATCATATCGCGCCGGACCGCGGCGGCGGTGATACCGGCCTTTGCAGCAAGATTGTGGGAGTAGACATGGGCAATCTTGCGCAGCGACAGTTCATTCAGTATCCGCCGATAGAGGCTGAGCCGGCCGACTGTAATCTCCATTCCAGATGCCTTTCCTCATGAACATTGTGAACATGATAACGCTGTTCATGAAATCACAGCTTGTATACATCGATGGTGATGCATTGTCAAGGGGGGGCGCGGTAACTTTTCCCGACGTCTTTCGTTCACACCTCCGCTGTTCCACTACGTTTCATCACCCGCAATCGTGTATAATGAACCATGTCTGTCGCGGGCGGATGGGAGCCGGCTGAATTGGAGAGGCGGATGAGGCTCAAGAGCAAATTCAATCTTGGAATTTTGGCGGTGTTTGGTGTGTTGGCGGTGGTGATTGCCGTGGTCACGGTGTATTTCGTCAACAGCACTGTCGTGGGGTATGCCACCAATCATGTCAGGTTGAGCATCAACTCAGCGTGGCTTATTTACAATCACAGACTTGACGTTTCGAGACGTCTGTTGGAGTTCGTGGCCAGCGAGTTGGAGTTGTACAACTGGGACCGGGAGCAGTTGGATGAACGCCTGCGGTTGTTGCGCCGGCGTTTCGGCGTGGATATGCTGATGTTGCTGGATGATACCGGCCGGGTGGTATATCGCGTTCATCGGCCGGAATCGGCCGGTGACCTGTTGGCATCGGATGCGCTGGTGGCAGGTGTCCTGGCGGGGAGAGGTTCCATATCCGGCACGGTGCTCCTGGAACGCCCCCGATTAGCCCTTGAAGGGGAACGGTTTGTGCGCCTGTGCCGTGATTTCGGCGGCGAAGAAGAGGGTATGTTCCTGGGGGCGGCGGTGCCGATCATCCGGGCTGATCGAATCGTCGGGGTGCTGCTTGCCGGCAGTCTGCTCAACGGCGCCACTCAGAAGGTGGACAGCATTCGTGACCTCGTGTTCGCTAATGAACTCTATGGCGGCAAACCGCTGGGTACCGCCACCATCTTCATGCGTGATCTGCGCATCTCCACCAATGTGACCGACAATGAAGGGCGGCACGCTATTGGCACGAGGGTGTCGGCGGAGGTGGCGGAGCGGGTGCTGGAGCACGGCGAGTCATGGACGGGCCGGGCCTGGGTGGTAAACGCATGGTATCTTTCTCAGTATGATCCTATCCGCGATCCCACCGGCGAGATCATCGGCATGTTGTATGTCGGAGAACTGGAACAGCGGTACAACGACATGCGGACAAGGGCGGTCATCCTCTTTCTTGCGGCCATAGTAATGGGGCTGGTGATCGCTTCGTTCGTATTCAGAACCATCCGCCGCAACATTCTCTCGCCGATCCGGAAACTTTCCACGGCCACCGCCGAAATCGCCCAGGGTGATTTGACCCAGCGCGTCCGCCTGGAGACCACGGATGAGGTGGGGGATCTGTCGCGCAGTTTCAACCGTATGGTGGAACGGCTGGAGCAGAGCAACCTGGTGGTGCAGCGGAAGCAGGCGGAACTGGAGGAGGCCAACGAAGAATTGCGGATGTTGAACAGGAATTACATGGAACTGTTGGGATTCGTGTCCCATGAGCTGAAGAATCCGCTGGCTTCGGCCATTATGAGTGTCTACATGGTGAAGGACGGGTACCTTGGTGATCTGAAGGAACCCCAGAAAAAGGCGTTGGAATCGGTGTCCCAAAGTCTCGATTACTTCCAGGAGATGATCAAGAATTACCTGGATCTGTCACGAGTGGAGAAGGGCGAGGTGGAGGTCAGGCCGATGGTGGTGTCGGTGGTTCCCGATGCCGTCATGCCGGTTCTGGAGGGTTTGGAAGGTGAGATCCAGGAACAGGGGATGGTGGTGGAGAACCACCTGCCGGTTTCCATGATCCTGGTGGCTGATCGGGATCTGCTGCGCATTATCTATGACAACCTCATTTCCAATGCGGTCAAGTATGGCCGTCCGGGTGGCAGGATCGTGCTGGATGGCGAGGAACGCGGGGCGGATTCGGTCCTGAGTGTCTACAACGAGGGGTATGGCATTCCCGCCGCCAAGATGTCGCTTTTGTTCAAGAAGTTCAGCCGGCTCAACGAGCCGGGCTACAAGGGCAAGAAGGGAACCGGGCTGGGTTTGTTCATCTGCCGGGAGATTGTCGAAAAGCATGGCGGTACGATCTGGGCTGAATCGGAGGAAGGTGCCTGGGTTCGGTTCAGTTTCTCCATTCCAAGAAACAAGGAGCTGCGATGAAGAAGATCTTCATAATGGATGACGACAGGCAGTACGTGGAGATAATGCGTACCCTGCTTGAAGCGACGGGATACGATGTCTCGTGTGCATGCTCCGTTAAGGAAGGTCTGGCGGCGGCGCCCCGGGTCGCGCCCGATCTTATTCTCCTTGACCTCAAATTCGAAGATGACCCCGAGGCCGACGGTATTCGCATCGCCGGCCGGTTCGCAGCGGATCCGGTGTTGAAAAACACTCCGGTCATTCTCATCTCTGGTTTCCGCTCAGCCCCGAAGCTGGTCAGGCAGAACGAAGCCACCGGCGGTGCCACCCGCATCAAATTTTTTCTGGAGAAACCGGTCCGGCCCGACAAGCTGCTTGCCAGGATCACCGAACTCATCGGCCCGGCTGTCTGAGCCCGCCGCGCGGCGGCCGGATAGTTCTGAATTGCGACGCATCGGTTAAGGCGTTATGCCTTGGACGAGCCGATTCCGACGGAGTGCACTTTCGGCATGAGTGAGATCGTGCGGGAAAAAATGAATATTCACGGCCAACCTTCGGATCGGGATTATTGGTTGCGGTAACCAGCGGCGGCAAGAATCGCCGCGATCGAGGACCTGCGCACGGAATACCATCGCTGGAAGTATCATGTTGAACCAGGATTTCAAAAAGTTTATCGAATTGTTAAACAATCATGACGTCAACTACCTGGTGGTCGGTGGATATGCCATGGGTTTTCATGGCTGTCCCCGCTATACAAAGGACCTCGAAATCTGGCTGGAGGCATCGGCGGACAACGCCAAACGAGCCCTCATCGCCATGGAGCGATTCGGATTCGCCTCATTCGACCTTGCCATTGATGCTTTCATCCAACCGGATATGGTGATCCAGCTCGGGTACGCACCCGTGCGCATCGATCTCCTCATTTCGATGGCGGGAGTGACCTTTTCCGAGTGTTACCCGAAGCGGATTATCGAGGTGATCGGTGGCATGGCTGTCAACTTCATTGGTCGCGACAGTCTTGTCATCGCCAAGCGCGCTGCTGGGCGATTCCGGGGTCTGGCGGACGCGGAGAATCTGTCGCAACCATGACCTCGCCGGAATGCACGAGTCGTTCGGTCCGCCCTGCCGCGCGATCGTATGGTTGATTCCCCGACAAGTTCCCGCTGTAAACCTCAGGATCGGACCAGGTCTTTGCCGATTATCATCATCTGGATCTGGTTGGTGCCCTCGTAGATTTGGAGCACCTTCGCATCCCGCATCAGCTTTTCTACCGGATATTCGCGTGAATAACCGTAGCCGCCGTATACCTGCACGGCATCGGTGGTGACGCGCATCGCCACGTCGGACGCGAATGATTTGGCCATGGCCGCCTCGGTGGTATTACGCCGCCCGTTGTCGGTCATCCAGGCGGCGCGGTGGGTGAGGAGTCTGGCGGCATCTATGTCGCGGGCCATGCGGGCCAGCATGAAATGAACCGCCTGGAATTCGCCGATGGGGAGGCCGAACTGCTTGCGTTCCCCCGCATAGCCGACGGCGTATTCCATGGCGCAGCGGGCCAGGCCCACCGCCCATGCCCCCACCCCGGGGCGGCTCTTGTCGAAGGTTTTCATGAGCAGCTTGAAACCATCTCCCTCGCGACCCAGCAGGTTGGCGGCCGGGATGCGCACATCCTCGAAGACTACCGTGGAGGTGTCGGAGGCGTGCTGCCCCATCTTGAGTTCATGTTTGCCTGGCTGCACACCGGGTGTTTCACGGGGCACCACGAAACAACTGATACCGCGGTGTCTCGATTTCTTGTCGGTATAGGCGAACACCGTGTAGAACTCGGCGATGGT
>JAFGDC010000217.1 GCA_016932295.1 candidate division CSSED10-310 bacterium | reverse complement strand
CGCCGAGTCGAATCGAAACGACCGCCACGATGACAGTACAGAGACCGGCAATCGCCATGGCGGGTATGTAACGAACATGGCGCGCTGGCTGTGCCTGGGAATGAACCGCCCGTTCCAAAACCACCTCGGTGAAATCGCGCGGCGCGATGCTGCGCGGTAGTCCCCGCAACTCCACATGCATGTCATGCAGGTCCCGCCAGTATTCTCGACAAGCTCCGCAGACCGCCATATGCTCCTGCAACTCCAGTACACCGGCCGCCTCTAATTCTCCATCGAGGAAGCGATGGAACGACCTACGAACATCCTTACAACGCATCGCTATTCCTCCCGTTGGTGCGCTCCATTCGATTGTTTTCCCGCAATCTCAACCGCTGCAACCGTTTACGGAATTCCTCCCGGCCGCGGAAAATCCTCGATTTTACCGTCCCAGAGGACAATCCCATGATCTGCCCGATCTCCTGATAATCCAGCTCCTCGATCTCACGCAACGTGAGTGGAACCCGGTATTTCAGCGGCAGTGCGGATAAAACCACCTGCACTTGTTGAACGTCCTCCCGTCTGGTGAGCAGATCATCCGGCGCTGGATCATCCGACCGTAGGCGCTGGCCGTAGGTGAGTCCATCCGTGCCCGGCTGTTCCTCCTCCACCGAAAAGAATCTCACGAGCTTCCTCCGGCGCAGGTGATTGATGGCCAGATTCGTGCCAATTCGATACAACCACGTGGAGAAGGCGTGAGTCGGCTTGTACTTGTTCGATTTGGTAAACACCCTCAAAAAAGTCTCCTGGGCCAGGTCGCAAGCCGTTTCATAGTTTCCGCACAGACGGTGAAGATAGTTGACCAACTTGTCCTGATGGCGATTCAGTAGGATGGTGAACGCATGCTGATCACCGTCGCACAAGAGTTCCATCAGTTGGGCATCCTTCAGTTCCGGCCGACGGATAATACTGCTTCTGTCCTTGTTCTTCATTGCTTCCATCACAGCCTGTATACGATCCAGGCATAGCAGGGTTCCGGAAATCGACACCTCATTCTGGTCCATCCAGCACACATGTGCAAGCATCCGGGGGAAAAAAGACCTGCTCGGAGCCGAACCGTCACCATCCTCCCTGCCGGTGATAGTCCCGACAGCGCAACAGAAACGGATCTCCATTCAATCAGGAACTTGCCGACCAGCCGGAGGTTTGTTACACATAGTTCACCCGGACTTCCTAACCAGGGAGGGATCATGGAATCCGCATGGGAAAGTATCGACCGACTTCAAGAAAACATTCAAAAAGTAATCGTGGGGAAACAGGATGTGGTTGAACTGGCGGTGATCGCACTGCTCAGTAAAGGACATCTTCTGATCGAAGATGTCCCGGGAGTGGGTAAAACCACCCTGGCCAGGGCGATTGCACGATCCCTTGAATGCTCCTTCAAACGTATTCAGTTCACACCGGACCTTCTGCCGTCGGATGTTCTGGGAGTATCCATCTACAACCAGAAAACGGGAGAGTTCCGCTTCAATCCCGGACCGATCTTCGCCAACATTGTCCTGGCGGATGAAATCAATCGTGCCAGTCCAAGAACCCAGAGCGGATTGCTCGAAGCCATGAGTGATTTCCAGGTAACGGTCGATCGCGATACCATCGACCTGCCGGATCCATTCCTCGTCATCGCCACCCAGAATCCCGTGGAATACGAGGGTACCTTCCCCCTCCCGGAATCACAGCTCGATCGATTCGCAATGAGCATCCAAATGGGCTCCATGACGCTCGAGGAAGAAAAACGCATGGTGCTGGACCAAAGGATCACCCATCCTCTCACCAGTCTCGCTCCCGTCCAAAATGCCGAGGAGCTCCTCCGCCTGCAGGAGATGGTCAAGAGCGTCCTGGTGAGCGATGAGCTTCTTGAATACCTGCTGAAAATTACCGCAGCCACTCGGACATCCAACAAAGTGATCCTGGGGGCCAGCCCGCGTGGCTCACTGGTGCTCTATCGGTGCAGCCAGGCAGCGGCGCTCGTGCGACACCGGGATTATGTCGTGCCCGACGACATCAAGCGCATCGCGGTCAGCGTTCTGGCACACCGCCTGATTCTGGAGCCCACCGCCCGATACAGCGGAGAAACCCGTGACAACGTGATCAGGGATATCCTCGACACGCAACGAGTGCCGGTCTGACCTTCCACCAGAAACCCACATCGCCTCCCGGACCTGGAACCCTCAGTTGGAGGACGCATTGATCGTCATGTCGCTCAGGCATCCACGGACGAGGAGTTGATATCCCAGACCGGCGGTCATGGCAGCGTTGTCCGTGCATAACTCCATTGGTGGCACGAAGAAGTCCGCGCCCCGGGCCGCCACTGCCTCCCGCAGTCTTTCACGCAACAAGGCATTGGCAGCCACCCCGCCGCTCAGGGCCACCACGGTGCAGCCTGTCTGCTCGAGGGCATGCATGGTCTTGATGACTAAAATACTGACAGCGGCATGCTGAAAAGAAGCCGCCAGGTCTTTCGGCGCCAGCCCGGGATCCTGCTCTAAGCGCTGGCGGACGGCGGTTTTCAAACCGCTATAGGAAAAATTAAGGTCTCCGCTGTGCCGCATGGGCAAGGGCAACGGCACGCTGTGCGGATCACCTTCCATTGCCAGGCGTTGAATCGCGGGGCCGCCAGGATACCCTATGCCGAGGAGCTTGGCGACCTTGTCGAACGCCTCCCCCACGGCATCGTCGACGGTGGAACCCAGCCGCTGAACACATCCGTTCCCCTGGTTGTGAAACAGCGCCGTGTGCCCACCGGAAACCAGGAGCGCCAGATGTGGCTGCTCGTAAGCCATCCCCGCCAGGCAATTCGCGTACATGTGCGCCGCCAGGTGATCGACCGCCAGAATGGGCTTGTCATGGACGTACGCCAGGGTTTTAGCCGCGGTGACGCCGATTACCAGCGAGCCTATCAATCCTGGTGATGTGGTCACGGCGATCCCGCCGATCATTGACCAGTCAATCCCAGCTTCCTTCAGTGCGCCGTCTATGACCGGAAGAAAGGCGGTCACATGCTGGCGCGAGGCTATCTCGGGAACCACGCCCCCGTATTTCCGATGAAACGGAATCTGTGACGCAACCACATTGGATAAAACTTGGCGGCCATCCGCCACGACCGCCGCCGCGGTTTCATCACATGAACTCTCAATCCCCAGGATATGCACGCCGAACTTCCTCCATAATCCCTGAAAACACACCACTCCCGTCGATCAGGCGGATCAACCGCGCGTCACCACCAGCACGATGGAATGCAAATTCAACCACCATGCACTCTTCCGGCAATTCGTCCTCGAGCTTGTCGGCCCATTCGACCACCACCACGCCGTCGCCGTCGAGATAGTCCGTGAAACCGAGATCCAGAATTTCCGCCACCGATTCGAGGCGATAAAAATCAAAATGATACACCGGCAAATCAGCGTCATACTGATTCATCAAAGTAAAACTCGGACTTGAAAATCGGCCGGGATCACGCATCCTCAATCCTTCGGCAAGCCCCCTCGTGAAACAGGTCTTGCCGCTGCCCAGATCGCCGATCAATGCCAGCATCATGCCGGGCTTCGCCAACCGACCAATCCGGGCGCCGAGCGCACGCGTTTGCGACTCATCATACGTGACGACAGAAAAGTGCGAGCCAGTGCGGACCATATCCACCGACCTCAGTAATGATAAGGTTCCCGGCCGAGTATCTTGAAGGAACGAAACACCTGTTCGTACAACACGACTCTGAAAAGCTCATGAGGGAATGTCAAGGGTGAGAAGGATATGGTCTTGAGCGCAATCCCAAGGACTACCTGATCCAGCCCGAACGCTCCGCCCACCACCAGGTGCAACCTGTCCATCCCGCTCTCGCGCATCGCCAGAAGTTCTCTTGCAAAACCCGGAGAATCCATTTGCTCGCCCAATCGATCGAATGCCCAGCATGCGCCATCTCCCAGGCTCTTCAAAATCCTCCCGCCTTCCTCCGCCATTGCCCTGGCCCGAAATTCTGCCCGCACATTCTCCGCCCGTAACTCCCGTTCCTCGATCAGGCAATACTTCGAGATTCGCTTGATGTATTCATCGGCCAGATGACGGAATGGTTTCTGCCGGAGTTTGCCGACGCAAATGGTTACCAGGCGCATCGGAAGACTCTCCGTGCAACCTTCACAGGAATGCTTCCAGGAATAGAATCACCTGAAAGGCAACGACTCCAAGCCGGGTACCGAGTCGAATATTCCGTTCGAACGCCTCCCAGACCGCCGCATCGTCACCACGGCGGACAACCATGAAGGTCAGTATCCAGGTTACATAGAGTATGCCGGCGAAGACCACGGCTCCCACCATGTAAAGGGGACCGAAGAGTATGGGGAAACCAAGCCATCCAAAATAGGGGATCGGGTAAAGCGGCAGGGCGGCGGTGTAGAATCCCAACGCCACGAGCATGGCGGGGATGCGCCCCAGTCTGATAGGTGTCGTGGCATAACCGGCGGCGATGTCACCCTTGATATCACCCGCGCAAACCATGATTTCACGGCCGATTTCCATGACGAAAATGGCGACGCCGAGGGGCAGCATCATGGCCAGAGAGTCAGGTCGAACAGCCCATGAACCCCACACCGGTATGGCGCCAACGCCAAAGGCCACCATCGCGTGTCCCCAGATACCCCAGTGTTTTCCCCATCGGTTGTATGCTATTCCGATCACCACCACCGCGGCTGTCAGGATCGCACAGGGCCAGTTCAGACGACCCGTGGTCGGCAGAGAGATCGCGGCGCCCACCACCACCGATCCTGCCATGAGAAGGATACCCCAGAAGCGTGCCATCGCCATAGAGACAATACCCCTGGGCAGTGGTTTCCGGGGACGATTGACACAGTCTGAGGCGTAATCGGTGTAATCGTTGTGGATCATCAGGCCAGCGCTGAGCAAGCCAGCGCCGAGCAGCATCAGGAGATAGACGATCGGAGCCAGGTGGATTCCCTGGTTGACGGGAACCGTCGCAATGGTGACATTGAATGCCCCCACCGAAGCGCCGAAGCAGGAGATGAAAAGGATCAACGGCCTGATCAGCAGGCACCAGGCGACGAATGTGGAATCACGCCACCTGTCGGGCATTTTAGGCTCAGCCATTCGCGATCTCTTTCACGATCTTTTTTTGAGAATACGAGTGCAGGCGGTAATACAACGTGTTCAACATCAGGCCCAGCTCACGATGATCGTCACTCAACCCCAGTTTCCTCGGAATGTAGGTTTGATCGACTTCTATGCGCAAACGCCCAAACGGTTTACCCTCGAACGAATCGGCCAGCATCAGGTGCTTGATCGTCACCTCTTCATACAAAGCCTGCTGTTCGCAGAGCACTCTGTTGTTGAAATACAGCGTCACGGTCGAGGGGCGCTCGAAAGGGTGTCGCGGAATCCAACAATTGAGAAACAACAAGGCATCGCCCCCCAGGAAGGGGACATCGATGGTGCCGTCCCGCTCCATCCAACGCCACGTTCTCTCCGTCACCGGATCACGTTCCACCGGGTACCAGCCCTGCTTGAATTCGATCCTGGCCTGCTCCGCCAACCGCTCACGCAGGTCCACCGGGGGCTCGAGGGGGATGACCCCCACCTGGTAACGGTTGAGCTGTGCCATATCGCCCAACAGCAAAACCGTCTTCTCCGGTTTATATTGATCATACAAACCCATCATCACGGTGACTGGGCACTTGCGATTGATGGGCGGCACATAAATGACGCGTTTGTAGCGAACCTCGGTTCCGGGCACCCAGTCCTGAATCGAATCCGGGGGATAATGATCATCCTGGAACAGGATCTGCCCATGCTCGTCGGTGAAGTGAACCTTGATCTTGTATCGCCGGTCAGGTGTCTTGAACCGCGCATCCACGCGCCAGATATATTCGAACTCGGCCAGATCGTGACTCACCAGGCGATCTTTCGCATAGTGCAACCCGGGTTCCACGGCCACTCGAATTTCGTTCATCTTCGCAGACTGATCACTGGGTGGTCCCGCCGACTGTCTCAGATACAGCATGAATCCGACCACTGCCAGGAAGATGACGCCAAGGATGATCAACCGCTCTCTCGCAACTCCTGATTGCATAGCCGACTCCTCTGGAAATGAATGAGATCCTAACAATGGCAAGGGCTCATGTCAACATAACCCGAACCGGGACAAAACCATGGCACAGGTAGGTGACCACCGGTGCCGGTTCCCTGTGCCGGAGGCGAATTACCATTACGCTTAATGATCGAACAGTCTGTTATGAAAAAACTAGATCACGAAAGATGTACGAGAGAATTGATCACCCCTGACCCTGCCCGGTACAGGTCGTCGCATGCATCACCGGCTCTCGCCGTCGGCGTCTCACATCTCGTTGCCGATGATCGAACCCACCACCGTGCTGTCAGTAGACAAGACCACTGCATCGGTTTTGAAGATGGGCTCCCGAAACAGCCTCGTGTGATACTCGGCGACACTGCTCTCTTCGTCCACCTTGATCACCCTCAGCGTTCCTTTCCACTTATCCGAGTGGAAGCCGATCACCTCACCAGTGAGAGGGCTGACCTTCTTCTCATAGATATCGAGCAGATCGCCCATGCGGATGCCATCCTGAGTGCCGAGATCCAACGTGAAGGTACCGAAGCCGTTTGATCTGAGTTTGAGAATCCCGGCATTGTCCTGGTTCCAGAAATAGATCCAGCAGGACTCCGGAATCACCATCACGGTCTCGACATTCTCCGTCGGCCACAGCATACAATAACTGCGCTCATCCAGGCTCTGAATCCAGATGCCTTCCAGATCGCGATACGAGAGCAGGATGTTCCAATTGCATTGTGGTTTCGGCTTCTTGACCAGCTCCGAATAGGTTTCCTCACTGATTTTTTTGACACGCATGACATCATCGACGAGGTACCGCTCATCCTCGATGGTGAACACGATGTTTTCATCGTTGTTCACGAACATCGGTTCCTTGCCAGGCAAGTCAGTGATGTTGGTGAGTTCCAGGCTGACCGCATCGATGACGGAAATCCCCTTGTTGATCCCGGTCATTTCCCTGACATTGAGATCGAACCGCTCGAAGACCACCTTGGGCGTCTGCGGTTGATGATTCCACTTGGGATTGTGCCCGCCCTTGATGAGCTTGGTCTTTTTCATGTCGGACCAGAAATCCCTGTAGTACAGGGTCGCCCAACGATCAGCATAGACTCCGCCGGAACCGTCCATGAAAAAATCCGGAGACTTTCCCAGATCGATATAGACGCAGTCAGCACCGATCCGGCACACGTTGTCCGGTTCCTTGATGAGCCTCTCCTGAGCTTTTTTTAGATCGAACGGATCTTCCTGCTTTATGTTCTCAATGAGGTCGATTGCCTCCTGAATTTCTTTCTCTCTTTTCTTCTTCTGTGACTCGGTGACCTGCTCTTCACCACCGGAACATGCCGCCAGAATGGCGGCCAGCAGCATGCCCGGTAAAATCAGGCGCGCTAATTTCTGAACCACAGAGCGATTTATCAGGCGGTCCATACATACCTTCCTTCCGTAATCCAAATCAACCACTCACCGCCACCGGTGTGGGGATCCCGCGGAAGCAATGACCTGCGGGTGCCTCCGGATCCTTGCCGACATATGGATATTTCGACAATTATTAGAAAAGTAGCAATTGCTCCTCCCAAGTGTCAAGGCGTTATTTCCCATTCTCCCGCCCATGGCGAGGATTGTCGCCGTGAATTTTTCCTCGCAGCCGCTCCCGTCTCCTGAGGAGAGAGTCCGGTGCGGGGAAATCAACCACGGACGAAGGCCGTTGGATTCGCTCCCCTGCCAGAACCCGGTACGCTCGTTCGGTACAATCCAGGGCGGTCTCATAATCTTGCGCCTGGTGCTCGAAATACTTGGCCAGTTCCTGTAACGCATAGATTTTCACCCATCCCTGCCGAAAGGCCAGATCCTCGAGCAACAGGAGTCCCCGTGAAAAATCGTTGCGGCGGCGGGCGGTTATCCACCGGCGAACCGCGGCTTCCTCGAAGATCCGAGCCGGCGCCGAAGGATGCATTGCGCGCTCCAGGTGCGGCTCCGCTCGATCCATCATCCCCCGCCTCCAGTATTCACTACCCAGTCCGAAAGACTCTTCGCAGCCTGCCCAGGTTTCTGGTTGATTCACGATCAACAGCAGGTGATGCGCGAGCGCCACCAGGGAAATCAGATCCAGCTGGTTATGCAGAATCACATCATTCAACCGGGTGGTGTCCCCGGTTCGGAGAAAATGGAAATAGACAGCGGGAATCAGATCACCAGGAATGTCGCCGTGTCGAATGAAATCAAGGGCGTTACGCTCGAGATGCGTCAGTTTACATGAGCCGTGCCGATGCCGCAGGAGCTTCCTGGCCGGAAACAACAAGTCGAAATGATCCGTCGGAATCGCCGCCTCTTGCAGTCGGGTCGCGATGTACCTCGTTTCCAACAACGGCATGTCGAAGGTCCGCCCATTATACGTCACCACCCAGCGACGCTCAGCGAGCACTCGGTTGGTCGCCCAGAGCATGGCGCGCTCCTCCCGGGGATCCCGCATGAAATACTGCCGCACTTTGAGAATCTCATTCTCTATGAACGCGCAGCCGGAAAGAAAAATGTAGGTCCCTGTTCCGCCCGTCAGGCCCGTGGTCTCCGTGTCGTACATGACCGCATCACGGAAATCCAATGCGGCCAGACCGGGCTCGTCCATGAGTTCCGCCAGGGAATGAACCGGCTGTCCGAGCACATCGCCAAGCAGGATATCGCCATGCATGGAATGAAGTGGAACATCACGAGAAACCGCCAGGCACTCTCCATAGGGGGTCTCCATGACCTCGCCGGGCAAGTTCCGGGTTGAATCCGCATCAACCCGAGGCGGCTCGACGCCGCGTTCCCGATCAGCCACCATCCGCCTGAGCTGATCCAGAACCCGCTGCTTGTCCTCCCGTGCCGTCACCTCACCGGTGGGTGGTTCCCGCCGCTGATCGATCGGTTCGCTGGTTGCGGGGACGGCCGGTGTCGTCTTTTCCACTACCCGGCCAGCGCCGGTGAGATCGCGCAGGCGATCCTTGATGGACCTTTTCATTTCATGGTCACCCGCTGGTGTCATGATGGTTCCTCTTCTCCACCGATAAAACCGGCCACGGCACCAGCGGCGAGCTTGGGATTCCCGATTGCGCTGGCCAACACGCCTGTGCACGATGGACACCCCATTATACACGGACAGGAGCGCAGCATCGAAATGGCTGACGCCAGGATCTCCAGATGAGCATCACACAGTATCTCGCTGAACCCGATGCCGCCCGGATAGGCATCGATGAGAAACACCGCCGGATCCGGATTCACATCTCCAACCGGTTCATGATCAATCCTGCGCAGCCCTTCCAGGCTCTGTTCAAGGCTCCAACTCCCATGGCGGTCCGCCACGGTCATCAGGAGATCATGCGCACCGCACATAACCTTCCCGCAGGCTGCCTGGTGAAGCAAGTTGCCAAGGCCCATGATGCCGTATTCCAGGACATCACGGGGCAGTCCGAGCCGCATCAACTGCGACAGGGGCAGCCTGCACCAATAGGCGGTGCTGTGCATCTCATTGACCGGCATTTCGAGCGATTCCGTGGCAATTGTTTCCATCGTATGAAACTTGATCTTCTTGTAACCGACCACCTGGCTGCTGACATGAACCTCTCCGTGTCCCGCCCAACTGGTGCCGTGAAGCCGTTCCGCGAACACATCCAAAATCCTGACGTGCCGACGTGAGACAGCCCTGGTGAAATAGCCACTGTCCACCGCCCGCACCAAGGCCTGTCGCTTCCTGTAGTCGAACTCCTCCACCAGGTACTGACCGCTCCCGTGCAGATATACGGCACCCGCATGCAACATTGCCGGCGCCGCATCGAAATCCACTTCACCCAACACCGAAATTGATCCCGCCCGGGCTTCCCTGACACTGAACCGCTCAGCCGATACACTCCGCAGGCTCACTGCTTCGGCTGGATAGGAATCACTCATCCAATGCCAGCGATCATCGGAACGATGGAGCACTCCCTGATCCTGGAGAAACGATAAAAACTCAATAGGATCTTCACCACCGTATTTCTCTTCACTGTCGAACGGCAGTTCGAAGGCGGCGCACTTGATATGATTGAGCTTGATGAGCAGGTTCTCAGGATTGACCAGGCCGAATTCAGGTCGCTCGCCGAAAAAATAGGCGGGATTGTTGACGATGAACTGCGCCAGCGGATCAGCACTTGCTACCAGCACCGCCAGCGAGGTACCCCTGGTTCGGCCGGCGCGACCGGCCTGCTGCCAGGTGGAAGTGATCGTGCCGGGATAACCGGACATGATGCAGGCATCGAGGCTGCCTATGTCGATACCGACTTCCAGCGCATTGGTGGCCACTACCATGAGTATTTCTCCGGAGCGCAGGCCTGCTTCAATCCGGCGGCGTTCCGAAGCAAGGTAGCCACCACGATAAGCGCTGATTCGACCCGCCAGGGAACCACGGACACGATCACGGAGTTCCTTGAGGAGCACTTCGACGTTGGTACGACTGCGGGCGAAAACGATGGTTGGCACCCCGGTGCGCAGAAACTTCTCGGCGAGATCGGTCGTCTCCAGCAGGCAACCGCGGCGGATCCCCAACCTGGGATCAACCATCGGCGGATTCAGGAAGTACATCCACTTGTCACCACTGGGAGCACCATTGCGAGCAATCAGACGAACATCCTCACCAAGCAGCAGGCCAGCCAATTGGCCGGGATTGCCGATGGTCGCCGAAGAGCAAATGAAGGTGGGAGACGAACCATAAAAACGGCAGATCCGGCGCAGACGACGCAGGACATTGGCGAGATGACTTCCGAAGACGCCCGTGTACATATGCAGTTCATCGAGCACCACGAAACGCAGCGAACTGAGGTACGACCTCCAGCGCGTGTGATGGGGCAGGATGCCTGTATGCAGCATGTCCGGATTGGATAGAACAATCCTGCTCCGATCACGGATGCGGCGACGGGTATCCCGCGCGGTGTCACCATCATAGACAGCGGCGCTGTCACCAATACCGACCGCCGCACAGAGGCATCCGAGCCCGCTCAGTTGATCTTGAGCCAGTGCCTTGGTGGGAAAAAGAAACAAGGCATGAGCCGACGGCTCCCGCAACAGGACGTTCAATACCGGAAGGTTGTAGCAAAGAGATTTCCCCGATGCGGTTGGGGTCACCACCAGGAGATGCCTGCCCGACAGCGCCTCCGTCAAGGCTTCTGCCTGATGTGAATACAGGCGGGTTACACCTTGACGCTGCAACGCATCAACCAGCCGCTCATCCAGTTCGGACGGCATTATACGAAAATCGCCGGGATTTGCGGCCAGCAGCCGCCGATTGACCACGTGTCCCGCCAACGCGCCGCGGTCCAACTCCGCCATTACCGCCCGGAGCCCGGCACTGCCCCCCCCTTCACTCACCATACTCCTCCATTGGCGCCCGGCACTATCAGAATCTGCAAGTGTGCATCCCGGTACCGGGACCGGCGGTGAAATCCGGCCGATCACAGCCATGCTCCGGTCTGCGCGAACCGCCGCCCGGCACCGCCACCCGGTCCCCGATCAAACGCGAGATGCCTTGATAAGTTCCGCGAAGATCGGCAGGGAGCGCTCGATGGTCTGGTTTTGAACGGTGCAATAGGCGATTCTGAAGTACCCGGGCGTGCCGAAACCGGCCCCCGGCACCAGCAGCAGCCGTTTCGCCAGCGCTCGATTGACGAATGCCACATCATCGACAAGGGGGGACCTGGGAAACATGTAAAATGTTCCCTGCGGTTTCACCACTTCGTATCCCAGGGCGGTCAGCCCCTCGAACAACATGTCCCGCTTCTCCTGGTAAAAGCCAATATCGACTCCCTCCTGCACACAACGTTCCACGATGCGCTGCTGGAGCGCAGGGGCATTCACGAATCCGAGCGTCCGATTGCAGAAGATGAGCGCATTCATGAGCTGCTGAACGCCATCAAGCGCAGGATTGACCGCAATGTAACCGATTCGTTCCCCGGGCAGGGCGAGATCCTTTGAATGAGACGTGATGATGATCGAGTTGGGATGTGCGTGCAGGATGCTGGGGCAGTCGGCGCCGTCATAAACGATTTTCCGATATGGTTCGTCGCTGACCAGGTAAATGGGAGCGCCATGCGTCTCCTCGGCCTCGCGAAGCACCGCCGCCACTCCCGCAAGACAGTCCCGGCTGTAGATCACCCCGGTTGGATTGTTGGGGGAGTTTACCAACACCACTCGCGTCTTAGCCGTAATGGCTCTCCTGATCGCATCCGGATCAAGAGCGAAATCCTCGCTGGTGGGCACTACCACCGGCATGCCGCCATGATTGTCGAGATAAAATTTGTATTCGACGAAAAATGGCGAATTGATGATCACCTCATCACCCGCGTTCAACAATGCCTTGAGGGTCACATTGAGACCGCCGCCGGCGCCCACCGTCATCACGATGTGCTGCATGTCGAAAGGCAGATCGAAGAGGCCGGACAAATATCGAGCCACCGCCGTTCGGGTGCTTTCATACCCGGCGTTGCTCATGTATCGATGCATGCCGGCCACCGGCTCTTCCGCCAGATCACGCAGTACTTGTTTCACCAGGGCCGGCGGTTCGACGATGGGATTCCCAAGCGTATAGTCGAACACATTTTCCTCGCCGTAGCGCGCGCGCAGTTTGCCACCCTCTTCGAACATTTTCCGAATCCAGGAAGCCTTGGTCATGTACTGCTCGATTTTCCGCGAAATCGCCATGAGTCCCTCCTTTACATGATTGTCAGGCGCGACCAGTGGACCTTTAGAGTATGCCCCAACCCAGGTTGCATCAAGGTTTCTTTTCGAAGAGCCTGGCCAGCAGCAGGCTGAGTTCAAAGAGAAGCGCCAGGGGGAGCGCCATCAGAAGTTGAGTGATCACATCCGGTGGTGTAAAAACGGCGGCAACCACGAACAGTCCGACTAACACATATTTCCTTTTCCTGGCGAGAGTCGCCGGATGCACCAGTCCCATCCTTGTCAAGGCAATGATGACGATCGGTGTCTCAAAGACCAGGCCAAAAGCGAGCAACAGTTTACTGCTGAAGGCAAGATAATCGCTCAGACGGATCAATGGCTGGATCTGCGCATCACCGAACTTCATGAAGAAAGAGAATCCGACCGGGAAGACATACTCGTAAGCCAGTATGGTCCCTGCAAGAAAACACACCGAGGATGCACCGACGAACGCCAGAGTATAGCGCCTCTCATTGCGATACAATCCGGGTGCGATGAAACGCCAGAGCTGATAAAAAAGCAGCGGGGAAGTGAGAATTGCACCCGCGATGAAACTGATCCAGAGGTATGCAAAAAAACCTTCCGGCACCTTTGTGAAGATCAGATTTCCCGAGCCCTCCGGCAGGGCGGCCAGCAAAGGACTCACCAGCATGCGCCTGAGAGGAGCGCGAAAAAACCAGCAGAAGATGAAACCCGCAACCAAGGTCGCGAGTATTCTGATCAATGTGCCACGCAGCTCCTCGAGGTGCTCGAGGAACCCCATGGACCTGCCGCTCTGCCCGTTCAGATCCGCCTCACTCATGGGAGGGATGGTGGATCCCTTCTCCATCGACGATCACCACATCGTTCCCGGTGCCAGGTTCGGCAAGATTACCGGCTGTTCCAGACCCGCCGTGGTTGTTGTCACGATCCAATTCCATGGCATCCCGCAGTTCGTTCGAGGCCTTCCTGAATTCGGAAAGTCCGCGGCCCAGGG
Source organism: candidate division CSSED10-310 bacterium (assembly GCA_016932295.1). The sequence continues at coordinate 3,900 of JAFGDC010000217.1, read as the reverse complement.
CCTTGCCCAACTCGGGCAAGCGCTTCGGGCCGAATACGAGCAAGGCAACCGCCATAATGACCAGCAGTTCGGGGATCCCTATTCCAAACATGGCATATTCTCCTTGTATGTTCGCTACTCCCACCCCAGTGTATCAAGACGATCTGGCGGCCGCCAGTCAACAGGGTCTGAATCTACCGCCTATGATTGAACGGGCGGCAGCCACACATGGAGAACGCCATTCAAGGATGCCGTCTCGCCCGTGGAACACGCGGCGTCTACTACGGAGCAATGCGCCTGCCAAAATCGTCGTACCAATTTGACTGAAGAAAAGCTCAACCGTTGTAGGGCATTTGCTGTCATCACTTCACACCGAAAAGTAAGTGATTCGGGGTACGACCCCGGTGCGCTTCCCGACTCCGGTGCGCTTCCTGGCAGTGGATTGGGGTGAAGTCGATCCCCCCGCCGACAGAATGGTGCCATCGTTCGTGACATGGCTTGCATGATGACCCCGGACAAACTAGCATGCATTCCCTTGGAGGGAGGGCTCATATGGAACGGTTTCTCGATTTCATCCTGAATGAGCAAAACGTAGCTATGCTCTTGTGGTGGCTCGCCGTTGTCACTCCTGCGATCGGAATCATCATCGGCGGAGCGCTGGGCATCATGACCAGAGCGCTCCGTTTCTATGGAGCGTGGGGATTGGTCCTGGGCTTGATCGGACCACTCCTGCTGGGACTCTGGAAACTCTACAACGCTATCACCAATGTACTCGGCCTTGATACAGTGAAGAACCTGCTGGTCAACCTGGCGGTATTCATCGTTATCGGTATCGTGCTGGGTATTGCGCTTTCTTTTCTGCCCAGGCGGACCGCAACAACGCCGAAGACCTGACCCCTTTAACACGGTATCACGGTCGATCCGGCAGACCGTGCTTTCTCAGTTTGTCATACAATGTTTTCCTGGTGACATTAAGCCTTCTGGCGGCGGCGGCTATGTTGCCAGCCTCAGCGGCCAGTTCCCTGGCGATGATCTGGCTTTCCAGGCTGTCTCGCATCTCGGTGAAGGAACCGGACGGCACTTCCAGTGGTTGCTCCGGTGCGTCGAACAGGCCATCTTCCTCGATCAGGGAGCCGCGTGCCAGAATCGCCGCACGCTGAATCACGTGGATGAGTTCCCGCACGTTACCCGGCCAGAAATTCTCCAGGAGCCGGCATTCGGCGGTCTTGGTGAAGCCCTTGACCGTGAGTTTGTAACGTGACTTGATCCGTTCGAGACAGTCGTAAGCGATGAGCAGGATGTCCTCACCACGCTCCCGCAGGGGCGGCAAGGCGATCACCACGGTGTTCAGACGATAGAACAGATCCTCCCGGAAATGCTTCGCCGCCATCTCCGCCTGCAGGTCCTTGTTGGTGGCGGCGATCACCCTCACATCGGAACTCAACTCTTCCCTGCCACCGACACGTCTGAATTTATGATCCTGCAGGAAATGGAGAATCTTGATCTGCACCATGAGGGGCATATCGGCGATCTCATCCAGGAAGAGCGTGCCCTGGTGGGCGGCTTCGAAACGGCCTTTCCTTGCGCTCACTCCGCTGGCCACGGCCCGTTCTATGCCAAACAGTTCCGCTTCCACCAAGTCCTCCGGCAAAGCCGCGCAGTTCACCTGGGAAAAAATACCTCCACGCCGCCCGCCATTGAAATGCAGGGTCTTGGCAATCAACTCCTTGCCCGTTCCGGTCTCTCCCGTGATCAACACTTCGACATCAGTATCCTTGACCAGTTCCAACAGCTCATAGACGCGCTGCATTGGGGGGCTTTCGCCGATGATGTTCTGATAATGATATTTCGCTTCCACCCGCCGCCGCAGGTGATCATGTTCACGACGCAGCCGATCCCAGATAAGGGCATTCTCCAGGGCTGCCGCGGCATGACCGGCAAACAACTCGAAAAACCGGACATCCTCACCGTTGAATCGCGTGATGGAACCTGCCGTATCGACATACAGTGCACCCACCGGCTGATAGGTCATGACATCGGTGCCGGCCACCGGCGCGCCGGCCGCGCCATCCTCCCGCATGACAAGATTCAACCGGCACTGTAAGGGGGCACACATGACGGTCTGAAGATTCAAGGCCAGGATGCTCTCACTCGCTTCGATCTCGTGACCGTCGCCGCCGTTCATCCAGAGCGCCGCCCGTACGTCAGCGAGTACTTTCCTCACCATTGAATAGGAGAGATCAATCTCGTTCTCGGTTTGCCATCCATGAGTACCGTCAGTGATCAGGAAACAACCGTCATCCAACCGGAAGATAAGGAAGCACCGTTCGGCGCCGGTAAACCGCAAGGCCATCTCCCGAGTGGTATGTACGACCTGGTCAAACTCACGAACGGCATTCATCGATCGACTCGCCGTGAGCAGCAGTTGGATTCTTTCCCCGATGCCACTCATTGCGCTGGTTTCCTGTGCAGCCTGATGTCGTGGACATCAATGTCATGCTTGCTGGCCAATCGGGTCATGGCCATCCGCGAGATGCCCAGGGCACGAGCCGCGTCCGTAACGCTGCCACCATGCGTCACCAACGCATCACGGATTACTTCACTCTCCCAACGATCGAGCTGCTGCTTGAGACCGAAAACCCGCGAGCCGGTCATGGGGATGGGGAGATCCATGGCGGTGATCTCCCTATGGTCTCTTGGCGACATCACCACCGCGCGCCTGATACGGTTTTCCAACTCCCTGATGTTGCCGGGCCAGCCATAATTCACCATCTCGGTCAGGGCATCGCGGGAAAAACCCTTGATTTCCCGGCCGACCTCGGTGCTGTATTTTGCGAGGAAGTGCGCCGCCAGCAACGGCACATCCTCCAGCCTCTCCCGCAGTGGCGGCAGGGCGATAGTAACGCCGTTGAGCCTGTAGTACAGATCATCCCTGAGCGTGGATCCCGTGAGCAAAGAATCGGCGGAAGAACGGCTTGCCGAGATGATCCGTGCATTGGTATCGATCTCGCGGGTGGAGCCGACCGGATTGAATCGTCCTTCCTGCAGGACGCGCAGGAGTTTCGCTTGGATACGACTGGGGATATCCTCGACATGATCGAGGAAGATAACGCCGTCCGCAGCCCATTCAAACACGCCCGACCGGTTGTTCACACCGGTTGCGACTCCTTTTTCGATCCCGAAGAGTTCGCTCTCCAGCAATGTATCCGGAATGGCTGTGCAGTCAAGGTGTACGAACGGTTTGTGTTTCCTGATTCCATATCCGTGCAGCAGCCGCGCCACGAGATCCTTGCCTGTTCCCGTCTCCCCCGTGATGAGTACCCGGATGTCCTTGTCAGCGAGACGATCGATCATCATGGCGATGTTCCGCATGGCGACGCTCTCACCGATCAACTCGGGAAAATGCATCGCCACTTCGCGACGATAGCTCTCGGTCTCCACCTCCAGCCTCTCCCGCAACGCATGATTGATAAAGGACACCGCGGCGTGGTTGGCCAGTATCTCGAGAACCGCAAGATGCCGTTCATCCAGTGAACGGAAACGGATCCTGCTGTCCGCATACAGCAAGCCGAGAATGGCGGGGAGTGTCCCGCTCACATCGGTGGACCGCTCCGGTGAACGGAGCGGCACCGCCAGGACGGTTCGAAGATCCATGGCGCGGATGCTATCCCTCGCGGCGAGAGCTGAATCGGTGCCGATATCGCGAATCAGAAGCGGCATTCCCTCGTTCATCGCTCGCTCTATCACTCCCCGACTGTAACCGCCCTCGAGTCCCTCGGTGATTCGCGCCCGATACTCTTCCAGGAGCCCCCCCCCCGCATGTCGAAACAGAATCACCCGCTCCGCGCCGGTGAGTTGAACCACACGGTCGACAAGGCGCTGGGCAAGATCATCCGTATCGGATGCCCCCATTACCACCAT
>JAFGDC010000216.1 GCA_016932295.1 candidate division CSSED10-310 bacterium | reverse complement strand
GTCTCTCAGATTCCGGCGTTGTTGCTTTCCACGGCCGCGGGCATGATCGTCACGAGGGTGGCGTCGGAGCACGCAGACTCGCATCTCGGCCGCGACATCGGCGGCCAGATCCTGGCGCAGCCACGGGCGCTGCTCATCGCCGGCGTGCTGCTTGCGCTCCTGGGATTGGTCCCCGGTCTGCCCATGCTCCCGTTTTTCCTGCTGGCCGCGCTCACCGGCGGTGTCGGTTACAGGCTGGTGCGATCGGCGCAGCGCGGGACCACCGGTCAAGCGGACGACGGAGAACGATTGACCCGGGCTGATACTGCCGCCGCCTTGCGGTTGCCGGCGCCGGTGACGCTGCGGGTCGGCGCGGGTTTGACGCCGTCCGTCGATACCGGCACGGAGGACGGCGCCCTGCTCCGGGAGCTGATCCCCGCCATGCGGCTTCATATTCAGCGGGAGTTGGGGGTGCGGGTGCCTGGTGTGAAGGTTGAGGGGGACGCGCAGGATCTGCCCTCTCGAGGCTTTGCCGTTCTGATCGACGAGATTCCGGTGTCAACGGTCGAGGTTCCGCCCGGTATGGTTCTGGTCAATGCGGCGGCGCCTGATGTGATTGCCTTCTGCCCATCGGTGCAGCCGGCATCCAATCCGGCCAACGGCCAACCCGCTTGCATGGTACCGGCGGCACAGGCAACGATGCTAACGGCTGCCGGGTTCCAGGTATGGAATCTGCCGGAGCTGCTTGTCCTGCATCTGACCGGAGTGATTCGCCGGCACGGTGATTCCTTCCTGGATATGCAGGAAGCACAGAACATGCTGGATGAGATGGAAACGACGCATCCGGCTTTGGTCAAGGAGGTCGGCAGGGTCGCCTCGCCGCTGCTCCTGTCTGATGTTCTCAAGCGGCTGGTGGCGGAAGGTGTCTCCATTCGCGATCTGCGCACCATATTGCAGACCGTGGCACGGTGGGGGTCAGTGGAGAAGAACCCGCTGCAGTTGGCCGAGTTTGTGCGGATGGACCTTTGCCGGCAGATCTGTCATGAACTGGGCGGTGGTACTGCTTGTTTGCATGTGCACCTGCTCGATCCCCTGGTGGAAGAGACCATTCAGGCTGCCATCAGGCAGACACCGGCAGGCAATTACCTCAGTCTGGATCCAGCGTTCCGCGAGGATTTTTACACGATTCTCAAGCGTGAGCTGGAGCTTTCGAACAACGGAGGTCACCGGCCGATCATCCTTACCGCCGCCGAGGTCAGGCCGTATGTACGGGGCTTGTTGCAGGCCGATTATCCAGGGGTGGCGGTCCTGTCCTACGATGAATTGGCGCCGGGAGTGAGTGTTCAACCGCTGGCCAGCCTCTCGGTGCAGAACGTGACGGGAGACTGATTCCGGTCAGGCGCGCCCGGCCTCGTATTCGCGGCGGAAGTTCTCGATATCGGCCAGCAGCTCCTCGAACTTCTGGTACCGTTCCGTCCGGGAGCGGCGGATGCAAGTACTGATGATGTCGCACAGGTAACGGGGGAGAGTGGGTTTGACCTTCTGGGGATCGAGTGCCTGGGTCGAGGAGAAATCGAAGATGAGATATTCCTTGTCGGGTTCCCTCTCCTTGCGTGGAAACTGCTCTGTGAAACAGCGGTACAGGATGAGGCCGAAGGAGTAGATCTCGCTCCAGTCGCCGAATGGGCTGCGGTGGAACAGGTGTTCCGGCGACATGTAGCGAGGCGTGCCGGTGGTGGAGGTGGGGATAATGGGTATGCCGTTAGCGTACCGCGCCAGGCCGAAATCGAACAATTTGGCCTGGCCGTTTCTCGTGACCCAGATGTTATCCGGTTTCAGGTCTCCGTGGTACAGGTTCTTTCCTCTCAAATCGATCATCCCCTGGAGAATACCCATGATCAGCTTGATCTGGTCGTTGAATCCCATGCGGTAGAAGCGGCCGCTCTGGAGAAACTCCTCCAGCGTCCAGCCGGTCAGCAGCTCCAGGCAGGTAGCCAGGATTTCAGGTGTGTCGATGATCGCAAAAATGCGCCTGATATTGGGAAAATCGACACCCTTGGCGATTTCGGCGGAAGTGATGAACCGGTGGACGGTGTTGGGATCACGGCGGTAGGCGGGGCGCAGGATTTTCAACGCATAATGCTTGTCGTCCTTGCGGTCGGATACCTCGTAGAGGAGGCTGAATGCTCCATGCCCAAGCGGTTCCTCCAGTTTGAACCGGCCGGCGAAAAGATGGCCCCGGGGTAGTTTGTCCAGCCGCGAGAGGTGGCGCTGCGTGGCGATGAACTGCTTGCCCTTGAGATCGGCGCCCCGCATGGCCGCGCCCATGGCCACCAAATCCGGACGACCGTGGACCACCGACTGATCCCTGCTGATGCCCGTCAGGCGTCCTATAAGCAGCGGCATGGCGCTTTGCCTGCCCGTGACGATCAGTGTTTTCAGCTCGCTTGGCAGCAATTCCGCCGCATCGAGACACCTGTCGAACTGCTTGAGGGTGGTGTTCACCAGGTCGGTGGTAAGTGATTCCAGTTCCTTCCGGCTCATGACATAGTCCATGTGGAATGGCTCCGCCCGTCCGGCGTGAGCCAGGTAGGGAATGCTGATGCGGGTCGATGTCCTGTTGGAAAGGATCTTCTTCGCGCTTTCGGCGGCGATTTTCAGTCTCACCCTGAAGGCTGGATCCGTCACTTCGGGGATCTTGGTCTGTTGCCGGCAGAACGCCTCGAGGTGGTCCGTGATCCGGTAATCGAAACCATCACCGCAAATTTCCTCGAAGGTTTGAGTGGCAATGGTCTCCACCCGCATCCTGCCTTTCATCTGGAAGAATCCGATCTTGAGGGAACCGGCGCCCATGTCGAAAATACCCGTCAGATCATTGGATCTGGTGAGGAACGTGTGGGCGAAGGCGATCGCCATGGTGCTGTCGATGATGTCCATGACGTTCAACCCGGCGCTCTCGACAGCCTTCTGCACCGCCAGTTTACGGTTATGGCTGAAGCTTTGCGGCAGCGCGATGACGGTCTTGGTGACGGCCGTTCCGAAACACGTATCCGCCGATTCCCTGAGTACCGCCACCAGGCGGCAGAGTAGTTGGCTGAAGTGAACCTTGCGCTGGTCCGCCATCACCACGTACTGTTGGCCGCCCGGCGTCCGTTGCAGTGTGTAGGGGAGCCGGGTAAGCTCCTCCTGAATCTGGTTGGAGGTCAGGTTGCAGCCCAGGTAACGAAGGATTGAATAGAAGGTCTGCTGTGGGTTGATGGCCGCCTGGCGGATTGCCGCGCCGGCGATTTTGAGACGGTTATTGGTACTGATGGCCACCACCGCCGGCAGGCTCTGCACCTGGTTGGAGAACATGACCGGCGCATAGCGTTCTCCCTTGAATAATCCCGCGTTCAGATGGCTGGTGCCGATGTCCAGACCGAGGATATACTCCATGCTGATTCCCATCACCGCCCATAGTATGGCGTCATCATGCCGCCCGGTCATCATGCCGGGTTGAATCACTACCATTTACCGTATTTGTTGATCGAGGTCAAACAGGAGGGCGTGAATTCGGTGAATGGTGGCAAGTGGGGATTCCATCGTGAAGGTCACATGACGATAGTGCCGGAAGGAGATACGGCGCCGCGTGGAAACAGCAGCAAGGACCCGGAGGCGGGATGGGACGGTGGGACGGGATTGTGTGGCGGGGAGAAGACAGGCAAGACCATTGAGTGATGGACGAGAATCTGCGCGGCCTTCGGTAGTGATCCGTCGGGGGGCTCGTACGTGTGCACCCGTGCGGGTGATCCCGGCCCAACCATGATGTCTGGATTCTCCTCTCTGGAGAAGTGTCATTCATGCCACCGGGTTTGGCATGCAGCTCAATCAGTGATGCGTTCTCCGATCGTCCGGGGAGGATCGGGCCTGTCGCGCCGGTGTGTCGAACTGGTATGGAGTATGTTACCATCACGGCATAACCTCAGACTCAGGGTAGTCCTGCATGTCCCGGAGACACGATGCTCCGGGATGGATGCTGAATCCAGGGGAATCGAAACATGGACAAGGCGATGGGGGCCGGTCTTCCGGGCCGGAAATCGCGGCGCCTCAGGGAGCGGACGCTGGCGGTCTATTCAAGTACCACCGGAACCCTGGCGCTCCATCCCGCCGGGGCCGCGCTGCTGGTGATGGCGGGAGGCGCGACCATCGGACGAACGGTACCCCTGGCTGATGCCTGCTGCCTGATAGGGCGTGGCGCGCAATGCGACATCGTCCTCGACGATCCTCTGGCGGGCACGGTGCATGCCTGTATCCTGCGCGAACCGGAAGGATACGTGGTAGTGGATCTGGCCAGCGCGAACGGCACCTTCCTGGATGGTTGTCTGATCCACCAGGCGCCGCTTGCTGATGGTGCTGAAATCCTGGTAGGGAATTCCACGTGCCGGTTCCTCGCCGCCGCGCCGCCGGTCGCCGATTCTGATCCCGCCGTGCGCCTGTTCCAGGTTCCCGCCGTCCTGCGCCACGAGATGAGGCATTACCTGGAAATTCTGGCGGAAGGATGCGACAGGCTCAAGAACGGTCCGGCGGACACTGCGGTGTTTCGCATCGATGCAGCCCGGACGCGGTTGGAAGAGTTGCTGGAAATGTTCAGGACGGTGGCGCGAGTTCCCGATATGCATCCCGTGGATCTGGATGGCGAGATTCTCCAGGTCCTTGCGCTTTATGAGAGGCGTCTGGAGCGTGGGGGCGTTGGGCTGCATCTTGAACTGGAAGCGGGAGAACGTATCACCTGTGATCCCATCCCATTGCGTCTGGTAATGACCAACCTGGTGCTCAACGCCATCGAAGCCATGCCGTCCGGAGGGGAATTACGGATCGTAAGCCGCATTTCACCCAATGCCGTGGAAATCCGAGTGGGAGACAATGGTCCCGGTGTTCCGGAAGCATTTCTCCCTCGGATCTTTCAGCCCCTGGTAACCACGAAGTCCGGCGGCATGGGATTGGGTTTGTACATTTGTCGCCATGTGCTGGAGGGGATGAGTGGAACGATAAGTGTATCGAATAGGGCAGGCGGCGGCGCTGAATTTTGCGTGTCGTGGCCGCGGCGATATGGTTCAATGCTCAATTCAGGGAAGGACCGTCCCCATGTCGGGTAGCATGCTGGCTCCAGTCTGTCGCGGGCGGCGTGCTCGTGGCTGAGAAATGGAGGGAGTGAATGACGGAGGGGGGAATGGAGCGCATCCTGGGAGTGGATGACAGTCCATTGGTTCGGGCGCTGCTGGAACGGGTGCTTGGTGGCAGGTCACGGCTGCGGCTGGCGGTGGATGGAGAGTCCGCGCTGTCGATCCTGAGTGCCGCCGAGTTCGACCTGTACCTGGTGGACCTGATGCTGCCGGGCATGTCCGGCCTGGCGCTCATCGATCACATCAAGCAGGTGGACCCAGCGGCCTGCATTATTGTTGTCAGTCATACCGAAGATCTCGATTCGGTGATCTCGGTGGTGCGGGCGAGGGTGTTCGATTATCTCAAGAAACCCTTGGCAGCCGATGATTTGCTTCAGTCGGTGGAACGGGCGACGGCGCATCTCCGGATTTCCAGGCGGCTGGCGGCGTTGGATCGGGAGTTAAGCGGCGCGGCGGCCGATGGGCTGATATTCGAGGGGACATCTTCCGCCATGCGTATCATGTGGCGGCAGGCCAGGCTGTTCGCAGAGAGCGGCGACCGGGAGACGGTGCTGGTCACGGGGGAGTCGGGTACCGGCAAGGAACTGGTGGCTCGCGCCATCCACCGGTGGAGTGTCCGCCGGGACCGGCCGTTCATCTCCGTAAACTGTAGTCTGTTGGGTGGTGAACTGGCCAGCGCGGAACTGTTCGGTGTAGGGCGGCGGGTGGCGACGGGGGTGGAATCCTATGGGGGTAAGTTCGAGGCCGCCGACACCGGTACGTTATTCCTGGACGAGGTGGGAGAGTTGCCGGGGGAGAGCCAGACCATGCTCCTGCGGGTGCTGCAGGACGGTGCCGTGTGCAGAATCGGCAGTTCCCATGAACGGATTGTGGATGTGAGGGTGCTGGCGGCCACCAATCGACCGTTGGAAGAGGCGCTGCGTGACGGCGGCTTCAGGCAGGACCTGTATTATCGGCTCAATGTGTTGCGGCTACGGGTGCCGCCGCTGCGGGAGCGGCGCGAGGATATCCCAGGACTGGTTGGGCATCTGCTGGCCAGGCATTCCCGGCGTCTGCACCTGCGTTCCGCGCCCCGGCTGGAACCGGAGTGGCTCCGGCAGTTGACCGATTACAATTGGCCGGGTAACGTCCGCCAACTGGAGAACGTGCTGATTCGAATGCTGGTGACCGGAGAATTGTCCATGCGGCATGAACCGGCGATCATGCCGCTGAACGGCGGGGATTCCGTGTGTGTGCAGGATCGCACTTTCCAGGATCTGGAGCGGGAAATCTTCTCGAAAGTGTTGGCGCGGCATGACTGGAACGTTGCCCGTGCCGCCGCGCAGTTGAATATCGGACGGTCGTCGTTGTATGAGAAAATGAAACGTTATGAACTCAGCAGGTAATGCACCGTTGACTGGACGTTACGACCGGCACCTGCGACTTGCCGGCTTCACTGCGGCCGCGCAGGAGCGGATCGCGGCGGCGCGCGTGGCGGTGGTGGGCGCAGGTGGTCTCGGTTCGCCGGTGCTGCTCTACCTGGCCGGTGCCGGCGTCGGATCGCTCGACATCATCGATTTCGATCGTGTAGCGGCCGATAACCTGCCCCGTCAGATCCTCTTCACGGAAGCGGATCTGGGCAAGGCAAAGGCGTCGGCAGCCGCCCGGACGCTCGCCGCCCGTAACGGCGAGGTGCGGGTTCGTGGTTTGTGCCTCCGTCTGTCGGCGGACAATGCGCAGGACCTGCTCTGTAGCCATGATGTGGTGGTGGATGCAACCGATGGATTCGCCAACAAGCTGCTTCTTAACGATACCTGTGTGCGGCTGGGAATTCCCCTGGTGCACGGTGGTGTCCTCGGCTACAACGGGCAGGTCGCGGTATTCTCGCCGCCCCGCGGTCCTTGCCTGCGCTGCCTGATTGGGAGCACCCGGGCGGAAGGTGAGGTATCGCCGGATGCGGCGTCAACCGGCGTGTTCGGACCTGCCACCGGTCTGCTCGGTTGCCTGCAGGCGGCTGAGACCCTCAAATTGCTGACGGGTATCGGCGATGTGTTGATCGGCTCGATGCTCGTCATCGATGCCGCTTTCATGGAGATGCGGAAAGTCCGGATCGATGCTGATCCCGAGTGTCCCGCCTGTGGCTCACGCTCGTCCGCAACACCACCGCCGGCTTGATTTCATGCCATCGGAGGCACTGACCCGGGAAAACGGTGTCATGCCCCGGTTCCTTCTGTTCGCGATGTGATGCACATCCGCATTCTCATGGGGCGACGGCTCCTGCGCCGGCCCCGACGCGAGTTTATGGGTTGTCACCGGCGCCTGTTTGTCGGGCATGTTGCGGCGTTTGCACCCAATAATCATTAGATGCGCGCAAAAACAGCTTGTGCATTTGCAGCAAACCTCCATATAGTATTCGAACCTCTCGAGCGCCGGTGATGTCCCGAGGTTCAGGGGAGGCGGAGGTAGGAATGGGAGTATACAAGCGATTCTTCAAGCGGCTCTGGAGATACTGGCTGGTTTTCGCGGTCGCCGCCGGTTGGTTGAATACACGGATACTGCTGGCGCTGATGTTTTACCTGGTGCTATCACCCATGGGTCTGGTCATGAGGTTGGCCCGCGCCGATTTGCTGGATCAGCGCCTGCACAAGGATGGTTCGTACTGGTACACCAAGAAGCAACCAGAACTGGACATCCACTATTTCATTCGGCAGTACTAGGTGAAGCCATGAACATACTCGGCATTTCATGTTTCTATCACGATTCGGCTGCGTGCTTGGTGCAGGACGGCGCGGTGATTGCCGCCGCCTCGGAGGAACGGTTCACCAGGATCAAGCACGACCATGAATTCCCGCACAAGGCTATCCGCTACTGCCTGGCGTATGCCGGATTGACCATCGACGACATCGATTACATCGGTTTCTACGACAAGCCGCTGGTCAAGTTCGAGCGCATTCTGCAAACCTATCTTGCAGAAGCGCCGCGGGGCATCCGGTCGTTTTTCAAGGCGATCCCTTTGTGGCTTCGCAAGAAGATGTGGATGCGGGAAATCATCGCCAGGGAGCTGGAATTCAAAGGGCCGGTGCTGTTCAGCGATCATCATTTGTCGCACGCCGCCAGCGCCTTTCACGTGTCACCCTTCGAAGAGGCGGCGATTCTCACGGTTGACGGTGTCGGTGAATGGACCACATCGTCTTTTGGATATGGCCGCGATCGCGAGATCAAGTTGACCCATGAGATCAGGTTTCCTCATTCGCTGGGCTTATTGTACTCGGCCTTCACGGGGTACCTGGGATTCAAGGTCAACAGCGGCGAGTACAAGGTGATGGGGCTGGCGCCTTATGGCGAGCCGCGGTTCCTCGACAAGATCAAGCGTGAGTTGGTGGAACTGCGGGACGATGGCAGCTTCAAGCTCAACATGCGCTATTTCGCCTACACATACGGACTGACCATGGTGAATCGGCGGTTCGAGCGGCTGTTCGGCATCCCGGCGCGATCACCGGAATCCAAGCTGGAGAAGGATCATTTCGATCTGGCCATGAGTGTCCAGAAGATCACCGAGGAGATCATGTTGAACATGGCGATGCATGCCCGGCGCGAGACAGGCATGCGTCATCTGTGTCTGGCCGGTGGAGTGGCGTTGAACTGCGTGGCCAACGGACGGGTGCTTCGGGAAGCGGGATACGACGACATTTTCATTCAGCCGGCCGCAGGGGATGCGGGTGGCGCCCTGGGCGCCGCCATGCTCATTCACCACAATGTGTTGGGCAATCCCCGGACATTCAGGCTGGCTATGCCCTATTTCGGTCCTTCGTTCACTGACGAGGAAATCAAGGCGACACTGGATGGATTTTCGGCGGAATATCACCATCATGATCGAAACGGGATCGTCACGAGGACCGCTCGGTTGATTGACGAGCAGAACGTGGTGGGCTGGTTCCAGGGGAGGATGGAGTTTGGTCCCCGAGCGCTGGGCAACAGGAGCATCCTGGCTGATCCCCGTGATGCCGGGATGCAAAAGAAGGTCAATCTCAAGATCAAGTTTCGAGAATCGTTCCGTCCATTTGCGCCGACCGTGCTGGAGGGGGATATCGGCGAGTATTTCGAGCTTGACCGGCCCAGTCCTTACATGTTGCTCACCACCCAGGTCCGCGAGGACAGGCGGTGCATCCCGGCTGTCACCCACGTGGACGGCAGCGCGCGGATTCAGAGCATCGCCAGGGATGTCAACCCTCTCTATTACGATGTGATCGCCGAATTCAAGCGCCTGTCCGGGGTGCCGGTGATCATCAATACCTCTTTCAATGTACGTGGTGAACCCATTGTCTGTACGCCGGAAGATGCCTATCGTTGTTTCATGCGCACCCAGATGGATTACCTGGTGATGGGTGGTTTCATCCTGGACAAGAAAGAGCAGCCGGCGTTGGAGGAAGAGAAGGACTGGCGCAATCGCTGGGTGCTCGATTGATGCGCCGCCGCCCGGCGGTGGTGCGTGGCCTGGAGAGCTAGAGAGGTGCTGAGGTAAATGTCGCTTGACGAGTTGCTGCGGGTGGTGTTCCTGGCCACCGTGCCGCTGCCTTTCGCGCGGTTCGCGCTGTCGGCCCGACCCTCGCGACGCCTGCTGTCCGTGGTTCCGCTCCTGGTTATCGTGCTTCTCCTGACGGGGTACGCGGTACGCATGGATGCGCCGGTGGGCGACGAAGGTGAGACGCCTCAGGTCAAGGTG
>JAFGDC010000215.1 GCA_016932295.1 candidate division CSSED10-310 bacterium | reverse complement strand
TCCCACCCGTGACACCATCGGACGATCGGTGTACATCATCACCCTGGGCTGCCCCAAGAATACCGTGGATGCGGAACTCATGGCCGCCGCCCTGAACCGCGCCGGCTGGCGATTGACCACGGAGCCGGCAGGCGCCGATGTGCTGGTGGTCAATACTTGCGGCTTCATCGCCGCGGCCCGGGAAGAATCAATCGACACCATCCTGCGGCTGGCGGCGGAGACGGACAACCGCCGGATAGTGGTAGCGGGCTGCATGGCGGAACGGTTCGGCGACGAACTGCACCGTGAACTGCACGAAGCCGCCGCGGTGGTGGGACCGGGATTCATCGAATCGATGCCGGCGATCCTCGAAGAAGTACTGACGGGAGGCAGGCCGCTTCACACCGGCCGGCCGCCGGTGCTGGCACTGGCGGATGGTGGCAGGCTGCCGTCGACGCCCCGAACCCATGCCTACCTTAAAATTTCCGACGGCTGCGACAACCGGTGCGCCTACTGTGCCATCCCCTTGATCAGAGGCAGGCTGCGCAGCCGCTCCATCGATGAGGTGATCGCCGAAGCCCGGGGTCTGGCCGCGGCCGGCTTCGGCGAATTGATCCTGATCGCCCAGGACACGGCGGCGTACGGACGCGACCGTGACGACGGCACCGGCATAGCCGGCCTGCTGAGAGAGCTTGACAATCTGGACGGGGACTTCACCGTCCGATTGATGTACGCGCATCCAGCCCACGTGACCGCGGAACTGGTGAACCTGTTCGGATCGAGTCGCCGGTTGGCGCCATACATCGATCTGCCAATCCAGCACGCCGCCGATGACGTATTGCGGCGGATGGGCCGTGGGTATGGCCGTGACCGTATCGAGGAACTGCTGGCGGCATTCCGGCTGGTCAGACCGGATATGGTGTTTCGAACCACCGTGCTGGTCGGATTTCCCGGCGAAACGGACGAAAATTTCGCGGAACTGCGCCGGTTCTTGGGAGCATCGGGGTTTCATCACCTGGGCGTGTTCACCTACTCAAAGGAAACGGGCACGGCCGCCGCCAGGGCTGCCGGCAAGGTGCCGGCAATGGTGGCGGCGGAGCGCCGGGATCTGCTCATGGAGGACCATCGCGAACGATCGCGGCGGTGGCTGGCGGAGTATGTCGGCAAGGTGCTCGAGGTGAGCATCGACGGCGTGTCGGAGGAGAGCGAGCACCTGTTGCAGGGGCGCGCCGCCTGGCAGGCGCCGGAAGTGGACGGGGTGATCCTGATCAACGACGGATGGGCGGAAATCGGGACGAACGCACCGGTGCGAATCAGCGAATCCTTCGATTACGACCTGTTGGGTTCAGTGGTGGAGCGATCCCGCGATGCCGCGGCTCCTCCCGACCCGCCCTGATCCCCTCATCACGCCGATCGGCCATGCCTTCCCCCTGCACACAGGGATCCTTCGGTTCCGGTACTGGGGATGGCGAATCGCCCGCATCCTGCTAGTATAGGTGGGGAGTCAAGGCCCCGGGCGCGATCAATGGGAGCGAGTCATGGATGTGGAGATCATTTGCATTGGCGACGAACTGGTGGAAGGGCTTGTCATAGATGAAAACACCAGGATATTGAATGGCATTCTCTTCGAGATCGGGTTGACGCCGTTCCGGGTGACCCTGGTACGCGATTATGAACCGGCGATCGAAGGCGTCCTGGAGGCAGCGCTCTGCCGGTCCACCCTGACCATCGTGACCGGTGGTCTCGGCACGACCTCGGACGACATCACCAGGGACGTGGTGGCACGGGTGCTGGATGTTGAACTGGAGGAGAGTCAGGAGATCGTGGAGAAGCTGCAGCGGTTGTTCGATTCCCGCGGCATGGGGTTCGAGGATCGCCTGCGACGCATGGCGCTGTTCCCCGCCGGCGCGGGGTTGATCGAAAATCGCATCGGCCAGGCGCCAGGTTTCTCGGTGGAACGGCAGGGCAGGTGGCTGTACGTCCTCCCGGGCGTGCCTGACGAGGTGCGGGTGATGGCCCGTGAAGAGTGCATGGCGGAATGGAAATCGCTGCTTGGGGGAATGGGCGCATATGCCTGGGAAATCATCAGGACTCTGGGCCTGGCCGAATACATGGTGGCAGCCAGGGTCGAGGCGGTCCTGGGGCGTGATTCCGGACTGCATGCCAAATACCGCGCCAGTCGCGACGGGGTCGACGTGATGATCTGCACCACCGCAACGGGTCGCAGCACCCCCGACCTCCATGCTGCCAAGACAAAACTCGTGGCGGAATTGACCCCGTACGTCTACGGTTTCGGCAGTACCCGGCTGGAGGAGGTAGTGGGAACACTGTTGCGCGAACGGGCACTCACACTCTCCGTGGCTGAATCCTGCACCGGCGGCCTGGTGGCACACCGGCTCACCGACATTCCCGGCAGCTCAGCTTATTTCGAACGGGCCGTGGTGACTTACAGCAACCGCGCCAAGGAAGAATTGCTGGGAATTCCCAGGGAGCTGATCGACGATTTCGGCGCGGTGAGCGCCCAGGTGGCCAGGGCCATGGCTCGCGGCATCAAGTGGCGAAGTGGCACCGATCTCGGACTGTCCATCACCGGCATCGCCGGCCCCGGCGGCGGTACGCAGTTGAAGAAGGTCGGCACCGTCTTCATCGGACTCGCCCACCGCGATGACGTGGTGGTCAAACACCATCTGCTGCACGGCGGCCGGGAACGCATCAAATACTGGAGTTCCAGCCTGGCACTGGACCTGCTGCGGCGGATTCTGCAGGACTCCTTCGAGGTCAAATCCAATGGCTGAAACGCCGGCCTACAGGCTGTTCATCGCGGTGCCGGTACCGGACGCGGCCAAACGGATCGCCGCCGCCGCCTTCCAGCCGCCACCCCAGGTGAAAGCAGCGATCCGGTTGGTGCAGCCCGGCAACATGCATCTCACCCTGGCATTCATCGGCGACCTGCAGGTGGCAAGAATCCCGGATTTGACCGCGGAACTGGACAAGGTGCCGGCACAACCACCCATCACGCTGCGGCTCGATTGCCTTGGAGCGTTTCCCACGCCGCGCCGGGCACGGATCGTCTGGGCTGGCCCCACCGCACCGCCGGCGGCCCTGATGACCCTCCAGGGCAAGGTGTCCTATGCCCTGGTGAAGGCAGGGATCAGATTCGACCGAAAACCTTTCCATCCCCACCTGACCATCGGCCGGGTCCGGGATTCGAGGCGGATCGACGACCTGAGCCCTCTGCTCATCGGCACCCCGATCGAGGCCGCGCCGGAGTTCACACTTGACGAGTTCCACCTGCTTCGAAGTGAGTTGCTGCGGGACGGACCGCATTACAGCATTGTATATACCAGGAGATTCACCTAGACTGGGAATGTTCTCCATGACCACATTCGGCGGAAGGGGATTCACTATGGCGAAACAAAGCGGCACAGGCGAAAGCAACAAGGATCGTTCACTGGAAATGGCGTTCAGCCAGATCGAACGTCAATTCGGTAAGGGCTCCATCATGAGACTGGGGCAGGACGGGCAAGTCATGGCCATTCCAACCATCTCCACCGGTTCACTCTCCCTCGATCTCGCGCTCGGCATCGGCGGGGTCCCCAGGGGCAGAATCGTGGAAATCTACGGACCTGAATCCTCGGGCAAAACCACCCTCGCCCTGCATATCATCGCCGAGGCACAGAAAGCCGGAGGCATCTGCGCCTTCATCGATGCCGAACATGCCCTCGATGCCATCTATGCCAAAAAACTGGGGGTCAACACCGCGGAACTCCTCATCTCCCAACCGGATACCGGCGAACAAGCCCTGGAAATCAGCGAAATCCTGGTACGCAGCAACTCCGTGGACGTCGTCGTGGTGGATTCGGTGGCCGCCCTCGTGCCCCGCGCTGAAATCGAGGGTGAGATGGGCGACTCCCACGTCGGACTCCAGGCCCGACTCATGTCCCAGGCACTGCGCAAACTCGCATCCGCCATCAATAAATCCCACACCTGCTTCGTCTTCATCAATCAAATAAGGGAAAAAATCGGCGTCATGTTCGGCAACCCGGAAACCACCACCGGCGGCCGCGCACTCAAGTTCTATGCCTCTATACGCATGGAAATCCGCCGCATAGCATCCATCAAGGAAGGTGAACGGGTAACCGGCAACCGCACCGTCGTCAAGGTGGTGAAGAACAAGCTCGCACCACCCTTCCAAAAAACCGAGTTCGACATCATGTACGGACTGGGTATCTCCGCCGAAGGCGACCTGGTGGATCTCGGCGTGAAGCACGGCGTCGTGATCAAAAGCGGCGCATGGTTCTCCTACGGCGATACGCGGCTTGGCCAGGGTCGCGAAAACACCAAGCAATTCCTCGCCGAAAACCGCGATATATTCGACCGAATAAGAGAAGACGTCCGCGGCCAGGTAACCCCCGGAACAGCCGGCGATCCATCATCTGACGACGATGCCTAGAGGTTAAACCAATTCCCGCCTCTCCCGACGATTCGCGGAAACTGTGGATGCGCTTCCGGAAACAGTCCACATTTACTTGACAGGACCTCGATACTACAATAGGTAAACTATGGATACTGATAAGGGCGCTTGCGCCTGGGAGAGTTGATATGACCACAGAAGCTATCCACAATGAGAAGTTACGGGCATTCCGGGAACATCTTCACATGGTTGCAGCGCTGTGTTTCAGCGGTGAAATAACCAAAGCGAGGAAATTGAGCCTGACCCTGACCCAGGCCAATCTGCTCCGCCTCATCGATTACCGGGACCGACCCAAGATGAGCGACCTCTCACATCACATGAAGGTCACCCTGGGACGAATCACCAGGGTAACCCAGGAAATGTATCATAAAGGATTGATAAATCTCGATCGAGATGCCCAAGACCGCCGCTCGGTTATCGTGACCCTCACGGACAAGGGCAGAAAACTGCGGGAAGACCTTATCGTACTGGATCTTGCCTTCTGCGAACACGCGTTCCAAAAAGTATCCCCCGATAAGATCGGCACCTACATTACCTGCCTCGAGGGGCTCTATTCGGCGCTCACCGAAGCGATCACCCTGGAAGAGGGTAATTGACGCCACCGCCGGCACGCCATCCGCGGCCGGAAAACGGCGGTGAATCGAACCGGTGGCGGCCGAAAGTTCGATTGATTTGCACCCCGCCACAGGGTCGCATACACTAGCCACCGGAGCCGATCGAAAGGGAGGGGAACCGGCATGAAGGTAACCGTGACGTCGGGAATTGTGGGGATGGTGCTGCTCGTCCTGCTGGCGCAGCCGGCGACGGCCTTAAAGTTCAATGCCATGAAAAGCGTCGTCGAGGAGTTTGTCGGCAAGGATGTCAAGCTGCTCCAGAAGCACCTGAAGGTGACTGAAGAGGTCCGGACCGCGTTCATGAAGGACCTGAACTGGACGCCGGAAGACGATGACGTGCTGGTCTACTATGCCCGTGACGCCGAGGACCGGCCCATCGCCTTCGTGCTCTTCCTGACCTTCTCCCTGCAGCAGTTCGCCAACAGCCACCACCTGCTCGGAATCGGCCTGGCTCCGGACGGCACCATCCTGGGCGTCAGACCGGTGGAGCTTACCGATCCCTACTCCTTCGAGATCAATCGGCGGTCGTTCCTGTCGCAGTTCGAGGGCGGTCCGCCGGAACGGCTGTTGGATCCGCGCGCCGACATAAAGGTGGTCACCGGCGCCAGCGAATCATCCCATGGCGCCGCATTGCTCGTAAACCGCGCCAAGTTGATCTATACACTGCTCATCAGTCCGGCGTTTTTCTGATATTCAGAACCATACCATGACAAAGAAACCCGGTCGCCAGAGCCAACGAAGCCACGGGCAGAGCACCCGCCACCGCGGCCCGCCGCCAGCATCCATGCTGCTCTGCGGCCTGCTGCTGACCGCCTGCGCCGGCTCTATCCGCCACCCGGCGGCGCATGACTGCCCGGCTTCCCGGCTGCTGCCGGCCATGGGCACCCATTGGTTATTCACGGTGGATTTACCCTGCTCACCAGGCTCCGATCCAGTGGCGAACTTCAACCTGGTCGCGCATGAGATCGATCGCCTGGAGCACGTGTGGTCAACCTACCGGCCGGACAGCGAGACAAGCAGGATCAACCAGGGCGCCGGCGACTGGCAGCCGGTGACAGCGGACACCGCCGCGCTGCTGACGTCCGCGATGCGCATCCACGAACTCACCGGCGGCGCCTTCGATCCCACCGTCGGACCGTTGATGCATCTGTGGCGGTTCACGGCGGATGCCGCTCCACCACCACTGGAGGATATCGAGACGGCGCGACAAAGAGTGGGACTGGATCGTGTCCGGTTCAGATCCGCACCGCAGACCGAACTGCTGCTGCCTGCTGGTATGCGGCTGGATTTCGGCGGCATCGCCAAGGGCGCCGCCGCCGGGCAGGTCTGCGCACTGCTGGCGCGATGGTTCGACAGGGTCGCCGTGGACGCCGGCGGCGATATCGTGGTCCATACCGCGCCAGGCGCGGAACCGTGGAATATAACCCTGCGCAACCCGCTGGACAGGACCGCGCCCGGGACGCGAATAATCCTCGCCAACGGCGCCGTGATGACCTCTGGAACCACCGAGCGATTCTTCTTCCACCAGGGCCGGCGCTATCACCATATCATCGATCCGCGGACCGGCTGGCCCCCGCCGGGATTGCTGGCCTGTACCGTCATCGGTCCCAATGCCGCCGCCGCCGATGCACTCGCCACCGCCCTCATCGTCATGGGTCCTGCAGCGGGAACGGCACTCATCGAAAGCCTGCCGGGATGGTCCTGCCGTATGCTGCTGGAGGACGGCTCAATCATCAGGAGCAGCGGCTTTCCCCAGGAAATCACGGGTGACTGACAACCTGTAACACCCACCGCACATGGTGAACGGAGTAGTACACGGCACCCCGGGCACGGGGCGGTTCCGGGAGCCCTGTATCAGGCTATTCAGCCGTCTCCCGAGCTGTTCATGGAAAGGGTCGGTGCCGCCCTCACCCAGGCCGGATCAGGCGAGAGCCCGACGCACCGCCAGGGTCACGCGCGCGGCGGCATGCAACGGATCAGGTTCACCACCCAGAACCACCAGGCGGTCCAACCCGAGTTCTCCCGCATCCATACCGGGTTCCGCCTGGCCGACCACCGCGATCACCCGCGTCCCGGTTTCACGAGCCGCCGCAGTCACACCTGCCACCACCTTACCCCTGGCGGTCTGGGCATCGACCCTGCCTTCCCCGGTGAGCACCAGGTCGACGCCCCGCAGCAGATCCCGGAAACCGGTACGTTGCAGCACCAGATCGATACCGGAACGCCGCTCCGCCCGCAAGACCACCATGAGCCCGAATCCCATGCCACCGGCGGCGCCGGCGCCGGGACGGTTCCGGTAGTCAACCATGAACCGCCGCTCCAGCACATCGGCGTACCTGGCCATACCCATCTCCAACCGCTCCACCGCTGCCGGACCGGCACCCTTCTGCGGGCCGTACATCCGCGCGCAACCCTGCGCGCCCAGGAGTGGATTGTCCACATCGGTGGCTGCCGTCACGTGACACCCCTCCAGGGCGCTGTCCAATCCGGTGGCCAGCACATCATGCACCAGTGCCAATCCTCCTCCCGTCAAAGGCGAGGATAATTCCAAACCAGCAACATCGAGGAATTGACAACCAAGTGCTTGCAGCAGTCCCGCGCCGCCGTCGTTGGTGGCGGAATCTCCCAGTCCGATGATGAGCCGCTCCGGACCGTGCCGCAATGCCGCCCGAACAAGCTGCCCCACGCCGTAAGTGGACGTGGCAAGCGGGTTCCCCGCGCGCCCGTCGAGAAGCGCAAGCCCCGCCGCCGCCGCGGTTTCGACGAACGCCTCGCGGCCATCGCCGCTCAGGCCGAACACCGCGCTGACCGAGGCTCCCACTGGTCCCCGCACCACGACCTCATGCATGACGCCGCCGATAGCGGCCACCAGGCACGCCACGGTGCCGGCGCCTCCGTCCGCCAGGGGTATCGACTTGATTACGGCGCCGGGCAGCGCGGCCCGACAGCCAGCCGTCATGGCCGCCGCGACCTGGGCGGCGGTCAGCGTGCCCTTGAACGCCGCCGGTGCGACCAGGATGCGGAACGATTCAGGGCGCAAGACTATCCAGCACCATCACCACCAGTTCGGCGGCACACAGGTTGAGCGCATCCACGACAGAGACGGGCATCCCCGCCTCGGCGGGATGCTTGATGACCACCGGCAACCACCGCACGATCTCATCGTTGTCAGCCCGGCGCACATACAACTCCGCTGCCAGCACGCCGAACGTGACGGCTCCGGTGTTGTCTTCGTGGAATCCCGTGATCAGGCCTCCCAGCACGAGGCCGCCGGCTGCTGTTTCATGCGCCGCGGGCAGTGCGGCCGTCAACGCCACCCGCAGGTATTCGGTGAGCAATCGGTCGGGTTCCGCCACCCAGAGGTGATATCCATAATACCCCACGTGGTGCGGCGCCGCCACATATGCTATGCGGTCGTTGCGCAGCGCGGCGGTCACCTCCAGCTCATCCACGGCAAGCGCCGGTCCCGTAGCTCGTTCCATGACCACTCCGGGCGTTGGATCCAATGTGTAGTAATGAGTCTCGGGCACCCGCCGCCGCAGGCAGCCAGCCGCCACGACCAGCACCAGCGCCAGGCTGATCAACCCGCAGATCCTGCCCGCACGGTCCAGCCGGGCAATGGTTCCCGACAGCATCATCGTTCCCTCCTCCGCTCCACCGGCGGGCGCTCATCGCGTGGTTTACCAAGCACCAGCGCCGATGGATTCTGTTTCAATTGAGCCAAAACATCGTTGAGATTGCGCGCCGCCAGTTGGATCTCGTCCAGGGTCTGCCGCAGTTCGCGACCGGTTCCCTGGATATCCACCCGCGCCAACTGCCTGTTGAGATTCTCCGAAAAGGCCCGCAGTTCGGCCGCGGTCTTCCGGAAATCATCGAGGATGTCGGTGATCGATTCGCTGCGAACCAGGGCGGCTGCATCCTCGATACCGTCCCTGGCAGTGGAACCGACGCGCTTGATTTCATCCTCGGTGGTAGTGAGCAACTGCGCTGCCTGGTTGCCCAGGGAATCGACCTGGTGCAGGCCGGGCTGCAGCGCCTCCAGCGTATCACTGAGGCTTCCGCTGAGCCGCGCGATACCGTCCAGGGTATCCGCGAGACGCTGGCGCGACCCTTCCTCCGTTAATCCTTCCAGGTTCCGTATCACCGCCGTGAGACGAACATACAGCTCCTGAAATTGCTCATCCACTTTATCCAGCAGCGTGGAACGACTGGGAATGATACTCTTCTTCAAGCCACGCGACGGAGGCATCCGGGTTGCATCCTTGGCGCCGCCCATGAGTTCCACGTACTTGATACCGGTGATACCCGTGAGTCGAAGCTCCGCCATCATGTCTTGCTTGATGGGGGTATCCGGGCGCAGATCCAGGCTCACTTCCACCCTCGACGAATCTTCCGGATCGATCCGGATATCCGCGACCCGACCCACTGACACGCCGCGGAACTTGACCGTGGAGCTGACCTCCAGGCCGGAGACCGAATCGGTGAAGTAGGTGTAAAACCGGTCATAGGCGGTGAACACCTGCTGTGATCCAAGCCAGATGATGGCGGCCAGCACGAGGAACAATCCGGTGATGACGAACAATCCAATGCGTACCCTGCTGTATTCCCTCGCCATTACACCTCCCTACCCCGCGCCTGTTCCGCCGCCCGTCGCGTGGTGCGATTGAAAAACGCGTGCACGGCCGGCACGTCGCTGTTCACCAGCAGGACCGGGGTTCCCTCCGCGATCATTTTACCATCCTCCAGCATGATCACGTGGTCGGCGATCGCCATGATGCTGGGCAGCTCATGGGTCACCACCAGGATGGTCAGTCCCAGGGCGCGATTGATTTGCCTGACCAGTTGATCCAGTTCCGCCGAGGTTACCGGGTCCAGTCCGGCGCTCATCTCGTCGAACAGGAGGATCTGCGGATCCAGCGCCATGGCCCTGGCCAGCGCGGCCCGCTTGCGCATGCCGCCGCTCAGTTCGGCCGGCATGTAACCCTCGAAGCCGGCCAATCCCACCTGGGCGAGTTTGAACCGCACCAAGGCATCGACCAGGTTCGGCGGCAGCCGCGTATATTCCCGCAGCGGCAGGGCGATGTTCTCCGCCAGACTCATCGAGCCGAACAGTGCGCCGCTCTGGAAGAGCACGCCCATCTTGCGCCGTGCGGCCAGCAGCTCTTCGCCGGCTGCTGTGGTGATGTCGCTGCCATCGACGATGACGGCACCGCTGGTGGGGTTCAGCAGCCGCATGATGTGTTTCAACAAGGTGCTCTTCCCGCAGCCGCTGCCGCCAAGAATGGCACAAATTTCTCCACGTTTCACCGAAAACGTGATGTCATGCAGAACCTTACGGGCGCCATATGCCGCGCTGAGATGCTCCACCCTTATCATGGCCTCCGCCACCTCACACCCCCAACGCGAAAAAGGTCACGGTGAACAACGCATCCGAAAGGATGACCAGAAAAATACCACTGACCACGGCGGAAGTGGTCATGGCCCCGACACTCTCTGCATCGCTGGTCACCTGCAGCCCTCTGAAACAGCCGATGCCGGCCACCAGGAGCGCGAAGGCGCAGCTTTTGAAAATACCGGTGACGATATCGCTCAGGACGAGTGCGATTCTGGTTTCCTGGATATAGTGAGAGGCGCTCAGGTCGAGCTGCAGAACACCCACCACGAGGCCGCCGAACATACCCACCACGTTGGTGAGCATGGTGAGCAGGGGCAGCATGATGACCAGGGCGATGACCTTGGGCATGACCAGGAACCGCATGGGGTCGAATCCCATGATCTCCAGCGCCGCCACCTCTTCCGACACCTTCATGGTGCCGATTTCCGCAGCGAAGGACGACCCGGACCGGCCGGCCACGATGATGGCGGCAAGCAACGGTCCGATCTCCCTGGTCAGAGACACACCCACCAGGTCCGCCACGTAGATGTTGGCGCCGAACTGGCGCAGTTGGATGGCGGCCTGAAAGCCCAGGATCAAACCAAGCAGCAGACCGATCAGGCAACAGATGGGACTGGCTTCGACGCCGGCGCGTTCCATGTAGAACGCCATTTCGCTCCAGCGCAGCCGGGAAGGATGGCGGACAGTGCGGAGCAGTTCGATGGTGAAGCGGCCTATAAAGCCCAGCAACTCATTGATATCCGTCCACAGCGCCACCGCCGACACCCCGATCCGGTACAGCAACCCACTCGGGGGGGAGCGCCGCCGGACGCCGGACGCCGCCAGGGCTTTCGCATCCACCAGGTTCAACATGCGATCATGCGGTTCACCAGCCCCGATCAGGCGGGCCACTCCGCCATTGTCGCGCGCCGCCCGAAGGCACTCCAGCACCGCCACCACGCCAGCGCTGTCCAGGGTCGTCACCCGGCTCAGATCGATGGTCAATTCCCAACCGGCGGCAGTTTCCATTGCCTTACGCACCGTCGAATAGAATCTCCCGGCGCTTTCGCTGGTCAATGCCCCCATAGCGGCCACCGTCAACGACGATGCCCCCCGGTGCACCTCCACACCGCCGTCCGCCCGCCCGTTTCCCACCAATCCTCCTCGCTGTTCAGTCACGTGCCTGGACATGCACCTCGCGCTTGAGCACCATCAGATTGCAGCCGAAACACTCACCGATGGCGCACATCACCCAGTCCTTCTTCTCGTATTCCCTGATGATCGCCTCCAGTTCCGACCGGGATTTCCAGATGACCGGAAACACCTTGTGCTCGTATTGCCGTCCGTCCTTGACCACCACCAGCACATCGCCGCCAAAGACTTCACCCATGGAAACCACATGCCAGCGGTCCTTTTCATGAGTGGCGATGCTATCGATCAGCGCCTGCTGAGTCTTCAGTGTAGCCGGGATAATCTTGTGCAGCATGACTCCTCCTCGGTTTCATGGCAAGGCAGCGATACGAGACACTATACAAGTTCACCGGCCGGGTGGCCAGAACGCAGTCCGGCGTGAACCGCCGTTCACTCACTCCAGCCGAATGTCCAACATCCCAGTTCACCGTAAAGGTCGGTGACCGCCGCATCGGTCATGACCCCCCAGAAGCGGATATCGTCCGCTGCACCGGTGCCCGCCGGCCAGAAGAACGGTTCGATAATTTCCAGTTCGGTCAGGCCGGGAGCGTACTCCCCGGCATAGCCGTCGATCCCTTCGCTCACATGGCGCCAACTGGGCGCGAACCAGTAGTCGCCGTACACATCCAGGATCACGAACAGGGGATGGCCGCTGATGACCGCGCCGGTATCGTTGCATATCCGGGCGCGCAGATAACACTCGGCGCCGGTCTGGAAATGCACGGCGGGCATGACCATGGTCACCCCCAGCGTATCGCAGGAGGGACCTGCCAGCGCCACCGCCACGTGCATCTCGGCGCCGGCTGGCAGCACACCGTGGCTGTCGACCTCGTCCACCACCTCCCAGTCGCTCCCGCTCTCGCGTTCGAAGCGCACCCTGAGATCAGCCGATTGCCTGGCGAAGAGCATCCCGGTGGTATCCAGCACCACGTGCCAGGTATCCTCGTGGGGAGGAGCGAACGTCACCCCGCCCGATTCCGAGGCAGCCTCCAGGTAGTGAGTCGTGAATGTTTCACCTGCCTTGTACAAGGCATAGTTGTCCTCGTCGCAGATGAACATGTTGACCCAACCGTCCGCCCGGACATATGAGAATGTATGCTGGAACTGGATGACCATGGGATGAACCGCGTGAGCGGTGGTCTCGTAGGAAATCACCAGGCGTTCCGCGGCGGGTGCGGCGCAGGCGGCGGCCGGAGTGGCAGGCAGCACCGGCACCGTGCCGGGGACGGTGACATCCCAGGTATACTCCGAGTCCGCCACGCTGTCCGTGATGATTCCCTCGGGGTCAGCAAGGGCGTAATCGCCGGCGGCGCTTTCCACCGAACCCCAGAAACTGCGCAGATCACCCAGGGTGAACCGGACGGTGCCGTCGATGCCGGTGTACTTGATGGCGGTGGTGACCAACGGCTGACCTGGATCGCCGAAATAATGCACCAGGATGGTGACCTTGGCGCCGTCCACCGGGTTGCCGTTGCTGTCCGTTACCGTGACCAGCAAAGTACAGGTATGGGAATACCTGTCGGTGGCAGTGTCTTTCCATTCATCGTTGCGCCAATCATACACGGCGCCCAGCTCCTTGCCGCCGCCGAACCGGCCGTCGGCTCCCACACCGGGATTGTCGATATGGGTGGGACCGCCGTTCCATGAGACCTGGTACGCGTGCCAGCCGTCCGACCAGAACTCATCCCAGACATGATCCCACGAGGTGTTGCAGACACATTGCACGGGCATGAGCATGCAGCGGCCGGCGGCGGCCAGCAGATCCTGCAACTCGCCGCAATTGCCGTCATGCCCCCGGGCAATGGCGGCGGGCTCGATGGGGCGATCGCCCCTGGCCTTGTACTTGAGGATCTTGGAAACCCAGTTGCCGGCCACGTCCAGGGCAGTCTGCCCCGGCGCAAACAGGCGGCCGGAATCGAGGTTGACGGACTCGCCGTCCCAGTAATATTCGGCATAGTGCAGTACATCGGACAGAATCGGGTAGCCACCGAACTCCAGGTCGTCATAGGCGGTCTCCGCCTGAGAGGAGCAGGTGAAACCGCCGGGGAACACGATCCCGGCCGGATCATCGGCGGCGTTGGTGGCCAGATGGATCTGCAGGATGCGGTTGCCGAGTGTCAACCAGGTTTCGACCCATTCCTGATTGTCGGCGATAGCCTGGTACATGGCACGGGGTTGATAGGAAGGGAAAATCATTTTATTAAAGCCGGAGATGTCGGCGACGCCGACATCGGCGGAGGAGAACACGGTATAGGGCCGGCCCTGCGTCAGCAGCACCTGTTCGACGATATCGCCCTCCGGCTGGTCGTTGTCCTTGAACAGGGCGATGGGTGCGTTGCTGCCCAAGCCCTGATGGCCATTGCCGTACGCCACCATGTTGGCCAGCATCTGGCAGTCGTCCGCCGCGTACGCGGCCTCCACCCGCATGGTGGTGGCCAGGATGGTGTTGGCCTGGTTGGCGGACTTGATGTCGCCGAGCACCACCTCACCGGATGAAGCTACCTGTACGATAGTGGTGGGAGCCACCGAGAAACCAGTGAGGTACCCTTTGGCCGATGGTCCCCAGCTATCCAGTGACACCTCGGGAATGGCGTTGGGATGCAGTTCCAGGTAGTGTTCCGAGTAACTGTAGGTGAGATTCGAATCAAACAGCAGGTACGGACGCCAGAAGACACCCACCGGCGCCGCCGCGTAACTGCCGTCCTCGGGGTTCGTATACATCACCTTCTCATCGCTTACCTTGGGCTGCACCACGTACCAGTAGTAGATCTCCCTGGGCACCTCGACCCATTCAGGGACACCGCCATCCAGCATTCGATAACGGGCCGTCGTGTAATAGTCGCCGCCCCCGTTGTCGACATCCAGCAGTTCGACATAGGCGAGCGCGTCCGCCATGTCGTATATCCAACGGACGTTCTCCTCCAGGATGAAACCGTCGAAATATCGGTGCGACAACATTTCCGGTGCCATGTGCGCGGCCAGGAACGCATACTCGTCACGGTACCGCTCATCCGCGGGGTTGAGTATGTACTGGGCGATCTCCTGTTGCTCAGCTTCTTCCAGCCTGGAGAAGTTGTCAGCCAGGTCATCCACCAGCCATTCCGGCGCCAGGGCGATGGCCGCCATGGCATCCTCGCACAACCCCAGGTCCGGTACGGTGACCGTCAATTCGCCGGCGCGGGGAAGCGCCACACCGGTTGCCGGCGGCGTCACCGCAGCCCGCCAGTCGGAATCCGGTGGCGCAATGGTCATACCCGGTATGCCGGCCCGGACCGCTCCACTCGTGATGATCACAATCGAACACACAATGAGAATGCTTTTCTTTAACATGGGATACTCCTCGTAATGCCTTGCGGCCGCACCCTGTCGAACGCTTCCGATGACAGTGCCGCGCAACGGCGCGAGCCGGGGACGCGCGGCCCGCCACACGAATTCGTCATACCTCCATACCAGCATACTACCAGCATACCGGATCCTCGGTCGAAAGCATCCATTCAGGCAGAATCAGAATCCGTTCAATCGATCCCGATGGTTAGTGGAAATCAAAGCATATCAATTTCCACCGGCGGCCGCCACCGGTGCAGGGAACGAGCCATTTGCGCTGTGGGGTGGTAGGAGAGGTGGCGGGTGGGTGGTGAGCGATAGCGAAGGCTGGATGATCGCGGCCGAAGCC
>JAFGDC010000214.1 GCA_016932295.1 candidate division CSSED10-310 bacterium | reverse complement strand
GGATCGTGCGTCGCCTGTTCGGCGGTTGGGGCATGGGGACGGAATTGTCGGAAACCGCCCTGATCAGGGCTCGAGAGCTATGCGGTGTGACCGGCGCGGTGGCCGATGCCCATGAACTTCCATTCCGGGACAAATCATTCGATCTGACCATTTGCAGCGAAGTGCTGGAACATGTCACCAATCCGGGCCTGGTGGTGAGTGAACTGGAGCGGGTGACGCGGGGACACGTTGTTCTGACCACTCCGGCGGCGCGGAATGTCAGGGTGCGGCAAGCTCATTTCGAGAATCTGGATCCCGGTGAGCACCACCGGCATCTTCATTATTTCACCGAATCAGAGTTGTCGGCGTTGTTCACTCTGCCGCATGCCATGATGGCGGCTCGCAGCAAATTCGTCGGAAGGCTGTTCGACGTGATTGCGGCTGACAATGAACATCGGCCTGAGTGGCGGGAAGCCTTCCTGCAATTCGTTGTTGCCAACAGCGACCTCACCGGGCAGAGTCGGCGAGCGCTCAGGGTTGCATTGATTGACAGGTATGCCAGTCCGCGCTGGTTCGATACGTGGATCGGTCCAAACACCGTCGCCTGGTGCCTCCGCCTGGATGCGGCGTTGTGCGAACTCGCTCCCCGCTTGTGCCATGACTTCCTGGTGGTCGCCGGTCGCACCGGCGGTGCAGCCCCAACCCTGGCCTCTCCAAAACTGTCCCGCCGCGCGCTTCTCCGCGGGTTGGTGAAGGAGTTCAATGCGCCGCTGCTGCGTAGGAATCGTAAGACATGAAAGTACTGTTGCTGACAACTGAAAACACCCTGGTCTGTTTCGGATTGAGGCAGGTGGCGGCCAGCCTGCGCGAGGACTGTCACGAAGTTCATTCCCTGTTCATGCCCAAGGAGTTCGACGGCACTGACAGCAGCGCGGAAATCAAGGCGGTCGATGCGCTTGTCACTCAACTGGAGCCTGATTTGATAGGTTTCAGCTTGATGTCCAGTCACATGAATCGAACCAGGCGGCTGTCCAGCCATCTCCGCGAGGAATTCCCGGAGATCGACGTGGTCTGGGGAGGCATCCATCCGACTCTTGCACCGGAGGAATGCCTCTCCTATGCCGATTACGTGATCGTTGGCGAGGGCGAGATGAGCAGCCGGCTGCTCTTGGAGGCACTGGAGACAGGGGGGGATTTGGCCACGGTCGCCGGTGTCTGCTACATCCGGGATGGTGCCATGGTGAGGGTGCCCTGCGCGTCCCGCCTGCCTGATCTTGACACTCTGCCATTCGCGGATTTCGAATTGGAAAGCCAGTTCATCCTTCACGAGGGTGAAGTGCACCAGGCCGAACCCGAGCTGATGAGGTATTACGTGCCCGGTATGATGGATGCACACTATGTGCTATCCAGCAGGGGATGCCCGCATTCATGCAGCTATTGCTGCAATTCGGCCTTGCGCAAGGTGGCTGATGGTCCGTATCTGCGCCGCCGGAGTCCCGGGCACTTCATTGGGGAGATGGTGTATATCAGGGAACAATTACCCTACATCAAGGGATTCGTCTTCATGGATGATTCTTTCCTGTACGGTGAGAATGATTGGTTCGAAACCTTCTGCTCCCGGTACAGGGAGCATGTCGGGTTGCCGTTTCTGTGTTGGGCCAATCCTACCGCCGTCCGGGAGGAGATCATTGAGCAGTTGGTGCAGGTGGGGCTGGTGGGTGTGCACGTGGGATTGGAGTCGGGCAGCGAGCGGATCACCAGGGGCGTCTATAATCGACCGGTGAGTAATGAGCGGTTCCTCGAGTGCATGGATATTCTGGCTCGTTACAAGGACAAGATCGTGGATCGGCGTGTCGACATTATCACGGACAATCCCTATGAAACCGAAGAGGATACCATCGCGTCAATTCGCCTGCTGGCAACCCTGGAAAAGCCGTTTTTCCTCGGAATTGTGTCCCTGCTGTTCTACCCCATGACCGCACTGACGGAGCGCGCCGCTGCCGATGGCAAGCTCCCCGAAACCTCCCACATCTATGTCAGGGAATTTTTCCATTATCAACCGACCTATCTGAACAGATTGATGCGGACCATTCCACTCACTCCCGGGCCATTGATCGAACTGTTCGTGCGATTGCGTTCATCGAAAGCGGGTCGTCTGATATTCTATCTATACTATTTCGGGTACTTCGTGGCGGTGCGCCGGCAGTCGCGGAACCTGCGGAGGAGGTTGACATTGTGGGTTTTCAAACGATTTGGACACCTTTTTCCGGATGATTTCATCGTGACCACCAGGATCGCCATGATCGATTTTTGATATATGCATCAGAAGGGTGTAGTAGTAATCGGGGCCGCATGAGAGGGGATGGACGATGAGTGAGAAAAAGCCACGCGGCAAGCGGAACAAGGACCACAACAAGGAGCGTCTTTCCGATGCTCCGACCGCCACCGCCCTGAGCACCTGGCAGAAAGAAGTGATCCTTGTACTGGTAATGGCCGCCTGTCTGTTGCTTGTCCTGGCACTCGCATCCTATCAGCAGCACGTCGGCGCCAAGCCGGTGCGGAACTGTGTGGGCGTAGCCGGGCATTACTGCGCCTGGGCGTTGTTGCTGGTCTTCGGCCAGGGAGCATTCCTGCTCGTCCCCGGACTCATCATGGTCGCACTCGCATACCTGGCCAAGCGTTCGTTCTGGCGGCTCCTCGGCCTGATTCTCGGCTTCGGCATTCTGCTTTTGCTGTCCAGCGCCCTCCTTCACGGACTGGAACCGATTCCAAAATGGCTCCCGGAAATCCCACGAACCAGCGCCCTGGAATATAATCCGGGTGCTGGAGGCATCCTCGGCGGGATTGTCCACAGCGCACTGGAAAAGGCTCTCGGCCCGGTCGGCTCGCTCATTATCCTGGTAACCGGGTTGCTCCTGATCATCCATCTCGCCACTGGATTTTCCTACCTGCGACTTGCCGGCGGGTTGGCAACCGGCTTGTCCCGGGTGAAGCGCCTGGTCGCCGCAACCTTGCGTTGGCTGGGCACCCGCTTGCGCCGTGGTTACTACAACAGGCTGGACAGGGAAGAAGTGCCGGCGCGTGAGAATCCGCCACGGCCCAAAACCAGGCGGAAGAAAAAGGTCGAGACAGAGGAAGATGGGTTCTCTATCGAGCTGAAACCCCAGGTGCCGGTCAAGATAATCGACCAACAAAGTGTCCAGCGTGGTGACTATGTATTACCGCCGTTGAGTTTACTCCAAAATGCTCCGGAGCGGGCTGAATCGGTGGATCAAGAGGAACTCTATAGCAATGCCGCGGTACTGGAGCGCAAACTGAAGGATTTCAATATCGACGGGAAGGTAACCGATATCCGTTCCGGACCGGTGGTATCCTGCTATGAACTCGCTCCGGCACCCGGCGTGAAGATCAGCAGAATTATGAACCTCGCCGATGACATCGCCCTGGCCCTCAAGGCCAAGGTGCCGCCACTGGTGGCTCCGGTCCCGGGTAAATCGGTGCTGGGCGTGGAGATCCCCAACCAGAATCGGGAGATTGTGTATTTCAAGGAAATTATCGGCTCCCAGCGCTTCCAGACCTCCAATGCCCAGTTGCGGATCGCTCTCGGCAAGGATACCAGGGGCGATGCGACGGTGACGGCACTGGAGGGCATGCCGCACCTGCTGATCGCCGGTGCCACTGGTTCCGGCAAGAGCGTCTGTATCAACGTGATCATGCTGAGTTTCCTCCTGACGTTGACCCCCGATGATCTTCGATTGATCCTCGTCGATCCGAAGATGCTGGAACTGTCGGATTATAATCAGATCCCTCACCTGCGTACCGACGTCATCACTGATGTCAAGATGGCGCCCGCGGCTCTGCAATGGGCCGTGCAGGAGATGGAGGATCGCTTCCATCGGCTCGCCGCCAGTGGATCGCGGAGCATCAAGGAATTCAACCGGCTGGTGGAACAGGAGAAGCAGGCGGCGGCGCTGCAACAGGAGAACGGGGATGAGGCTTCCAACGGCGCGGAGATCACCCTGGAGCATCTGCCGTACCTGGTGATCATCATCGATGAGTTGGCGGATCTCATGATCATGGCCGCCCGTGAGGTCGAAGAGCACATTGCGCGGATCGCCCAGATGGGACGCGCAGTGGGGATTCATCTCATTCTTGCCACCCAGCGGCCCTCCGTCGATGTCATCACCGGCCTGATCAAAGCCAACATGCCCGCCAGGATCGCCTTCCAGGTATCATCCAAGGTGGATTCCCGGGTCATTATCGATGTCAATGGAGCGGAACGGCTCCTCGGCATGGGAGACATGCTTTTCATGCCGCCCGGTACCGGACGTTTGAAACGCCTGCATGGCGCTTACGTGAATGACAAGGATATCAAGAAGGTGGTCGAATTCTGGAGTACACAGCCGAGACCAGAGGATAACCAGGACATTTTCGAAGAGGAAGGGCAGGAGCGCGAGATGGTGCTGGAAGATCTTGACGATCTTTTCGACCAGGCGGTCCGGATCGTGGTTTCCACCGGCATCGCCTCCATCTCCTTGCTGCAGCGCCGCCTCCGTATCGGCCATGCCCGGGCGGCCAGACTGATCGACCAGATGGAATTGAATCGTATCGTTGGACCGTTCACGGGCAGCAAGGCACGCGAGGTGCTCATTACCCTGGACGATCTGGATGGACGGAGCAATCTATGAAGCGTGTGTGCACAGCCTTTCTCCTGGCGTTGAATATCGTTGCAATCGGAGTGTCCGGGCCGGTGTCGGCAGGGGATGAGCCATGCCCGATCCTGAAAAAAACCATCGACTGGACCAGGTCATGGCGGAAAATCATATTCGATTTTACGCAGGAAAGCGCCGTGCCGAGTGTCGCGATGACACAGCAGGCCCGTGGCCGGGTTTGGATCGATAAACCATGGATCAAGTGGGAATATCTGGAACCTGAGTACTATTATATTTTGGCCAGTGACAAGCGGGTATGGATGGTCATGCCCGAAGACCGGGTGATCTATACAGAAGCACTGACAGGAATGGAGCTGGAGCGTGTACCGGTCCTCTTCCTGACCGATCCGGCGCCGGTGCTGGAGTCATTCCATTGCACAACCGGTGAAACGAGCGGCGGAACGACCACCGTCAACCTGACCAGCACGTCTGGAACAGCCGCGGTCAGGAGCGCCGCATTGAGCATCGCCGCCGATGGAAGCATCAATAACGTCGAACTCACCATGCAGGATGAATCGACCAATTCCTTTTCGTTCAGCGGGATGCGGGGTGATCCAGGCGCCGCTGAGCATCTCTTTTCGATCGAGATAAACGGAGAGACATATTCGGTCCTCAGTTTTTCGGGAGAGCCGCTTACGGATTATGAACTGCCTTCCCGGCAAGCGGGGGTGGAACTTGGTGTGAAGGAGTAGGCATGCGGAAACTGCAACATGGAATGATGATCGGATTGTTATTGACCGGATGCATGGCGCCCAGCGCCATGAAACTGCTGCCGGCGCCTGAGTTGCCAGCCGGGAAGGTAAGACCCAACAATGTCATCAACCGGTGGACGAGGGAAACCAACCGGCTCCGCCGGTTCCAGACGGTGATCGATGCAGCGGCCGTATACATGTGCTGGAATGTACGCGCCGCCTTGATCGCGGATGAAATCAACGCCAAGAAACTCGATCCTGCGGCAGCGGCGATGCTGATCGAACGGGGTCGGACCCTGGACAAGAAATATGACGAGTTTATCCTAGCGGTTGACAGCAGCAACGAGGAATGGTCTGATCTGGAGTCGGATGAAAGCCCATGGAGAATCACGCTGGACCGGGGCGATGGCGGCGAGATGGAACCCATCCAAATAGAGTCATGGGAACCGAAAGACCTTGAATTGTGGAAATATTATGAATTTATTTCACCCTGGAGCAAGGTGTACCGGATACGATTCGAGAAGCCGGGCGCCGCGCCGAACGCTCCGAAACACCTGGTGTCAGCTCTTGGATTGGCTTTGAGATCGGTGATCGGGAAGGCTGATCTGAGATGGAGCATAGAAACTGAAGAGTAACTTGAAAGCAGAGTGCGTATGGCTGCCAACGGAAGCGGCAATCAGATCGATTTGGAGGATGACGCGAACGCGACCACATCGGTGGGAATGAAGGTATCCCGGCTGTCTCAGATGCGCGTTCATGTCATTGGATCGATCGTCGCTGTCACACTCCTGGTGTTTTTATCGTTCCTGGAGTTGTTCATACAACCCATGGAGTTGCCTGCCATCGGCAGCAGGGCCCAGAGAACTCTTCGTGCTCCAATCGATTTCACGTTCCAGGGCCGGGCGGTACAGGTGCCGGCTGAGAAGTTCTATCCCCGTTACAAAATCGACGAGGAGACGGTCCGAAGCAGCATCGTGAAATTCGAGGAAATCTTCGTTGAAATTAACTCAATCAACGGCGGCCGGGTCAGGAACTCCGATAGGTTATGGGAACTATTTGGACAACAGGTGGACACAGAACGCCTGAAGCGTTTCAAACGGATTTCGGAGAAGCTGACACCAGTGGTCAAGTCTATCATCTCTCCTGTGCTGCGGCGCGGCATCGTGGCCCGGGGACTCATACCCGAGGCCGGCCGCGTGCTGGTCAGGGATGCCCCGCTGGACGATGGCAGCGAGGTGGGATTCCGCCTTATCGGCCCGGAATCACTGCCGGATGTGTCAACCGCAGGCAAGGAGATAATGAGGAATTTCGCCGCGGTGATCGATCTGGATGAAAATGCCATCGATCTCCTCAACCTCATCTTGAAGGTGACCATTGCATCCAACCTGGTTGCGGATACTACTGCCAGTGCGGCACTGCCGGAAACCGAAACGGTTGCCCGCGCCTCCCGATTCTTCCGTCGGGGAGAGGTGATCGTGCCCCGGGGAAAGATCATAGATGAACTCGATGTCGCATATCTGCAGGCTTGCGGCGAGGGCCGGCATTATCCGCTCCTTCTGCTGGCCTTGGCTATGTTCATCCCCTTCCAATTCATCGTTACCTTTTTCATCGTCTACAACCGGACATTCCATGAGCAGGTGTTCCTGAATGCAAAGAACTACCTCGTGATATTCCTGATCATGATCGCCATCATCGCGATCATGAAGCCGATCATCATGTTTACCGGCATCTCTCCATACGCGGTGCCTATCGGCGCGGTTACTCTGTTGACCGTCTACCTCGTACACCGCCGCAATGCGCTTTTCACGGTGGCGGTGACCAGTCTGCTGCTGACCCTCTTCACCGAGTTCAGCCTTTCACTGTTCTTGTACTACTTGATCTGCGGGTCTCTCGCCCTCATCTTCGCGCTGCGATGCACATCGTTGCGACAGTTGGTGGTCTGCTCCGGTTTCCTGGGCGCTGCTCACGTGGTCGTCATGACCTGCATGCAAATTATGAGTAATCGTCCATTTCTGCCGCACGAATTTAGATCCCTGGCCATCCAATCCTTCGCTGCCGGCACCCTGTGGCTGGGCGGCTTGGCGTTCCTTCCTCTGTTTGAAAAAGTATTCGATATCACCACGGATTTCCGCCTCATGGAATTCAATGATCTCAACCATCCTCTCATGAAGGAATTATTGAACAGGGCACCCGGCAGCTATCATCACAGCGTCGCCACCGGCAACCTGGCCGGGTTAGCGGCTGATGCAATCGGCGCCAATCCGCTGCGTGCCCGGGTAGGTGGATACTTTCACGACATCGGCAAACTTCACAAACCTGAATACTTCATGGAAAACATCACGGACGGCGGTAATCCCCACGCCAATCTTTCGCCGTTACGCAGTATAGACATCATTAAGGGCCATGTCGTCAGAGGCATCGAAATCGGAAAAAAATGCGGTCTGCCCAGTTGCCTCATCGCCTTTGTTGCAGAACACCACGGCACCACCATGCTGGAATCTTTCTACTACAAGACCATGAAAGACGATCTCAACAAGGATATTCCCCAGGAATTCTTCCGCTACATGGGGCAGAAACCAGGCACTATCGAATCGGCGCTGGTCATGATCGCCGACAGCGTTGAAGCCATTTCCCGCGTCGTCTCGCAGTTGACCGAACAGCGGGCCGAGAGCATCATCCGGGAAGTCATCAAGAACAAATTTCTCGATGCCCAGTTCGAGTATGTGCCCCTCACCACCCAGGATATCGAACGTATCACCATGGCCATGTCACAAGCCCTGGTCGGGTTGGCTCATAAACGCAAGCGCTATCCGGATTTCGTCAAATCCCGCTGAAAGCTGAATACATCCACCGGCCACCCTCCCGGTGTCGAATAGGCATCCTGCAGCTACCTAGTTCCGTATCCGGGTGCCCAGAAAGTGTATTCAGGTTCACCGGTCACAGCTCATTCATATCCTGCGCGCCACACCCGTTCCGTTTCTTGCCTGCCGCTGCCTGCAAGTCAGTCGTTCCGCGCCAATCCCGGCACCGCTCCCGAGATTCTTCGAGCAACGCATGTTGCAGTTGCCGGATGCCCGCTTCCCGCTCCGCACGGACATCGTCCCGCCGCCGCAGTTTCAACTCGTAGCAGGCGCCTTCCCGGCAATTACTCAGCAGGTCCCACGGCAACAGCACTTCTCCACAGCCCTCCACCAGCAACACCACGGTGTTCCCCTCGATTCGATCGACCACCGCCATGTGCCACGTCTCCTGTTCCCGCGTAACCGGCGCCGCGCAGAAAGACGTCACGCACAGAACACAACACAGCGCGACAAAGATCGATATCGCTTCATGCATCATCCACCTCCCCGGTGAGGGAGAGCTAACGGCGTGCCACCGTGGAGGAACTGGGATTTAATACGAAAAAGTTAAATATTATAAAGAGTTATGAAATCCCCGAATGGATTTGGGGAAGCGTTTGTGGGAACGTGTCAAGCGCGCCGGGTTGACAGGGTTTACACGGAGTGGTCAGTCTCACATTTCGAGCAGGATCTTGATTTATCGTTTTGCGGAGATACCCCACGCCAAGGGATGGAGTGATCAGCCTCACATCTCGAACAGGATCTTGATGGTATGCTTTTCCCCGGCGGCCTGGAATGCTTCCTGCCACTCATCGAGAGGGAAGATGCCATCGATGAGAGGCCGGGGATCAATAAGGTTTCTCTCGAGGGCGCGCAGCGCAGGCGGGAACGATCCGCAACGCGATCCGAGAATGCGTATTTCGTTGACTACCACGGGAAACAGCGGGGGATTCTCCACCGCGGCGAACGTGCTTTTGAGAACGATCGTCCCTCTAGGGTGAACTGCATCGATGGCGGTTCGAAAGCCTGCCGCCGTACCGGAAGCCTCGATCACGGTCTGGAATCTCCTGGTTCCGAGATCCTGCCTGCAACTGATCGACGGATCGATTGCGCTGACACGGTTCAGTTTGGACTCGTGACGTCCCAGGAGGTGCACGTCGAACCCGGTGCGGGCAAGCAGCAAGGCGACAAGTATTCCAAGCTTGCCGTCGCCGATGACCAGAACCGGTTCCGCGGGGATGAAATGGTGGTCATCCATGACCTGTATGGCCGCGGCGAGTGGTTCCGTGAAGACCGCCGCAGTCGAGGCGACGGAAGTCGGAACCGGGTGGAGATTGACCACGGGAAGGGTGAGGTATTCCGAAAACGCGCCATCCTTCCGGTCGATCCCCAGTGTCGTGCGTGACGGGCAATGTTTGAAGAGACCATGGATGCACATGGCACAGTGACCACAAGCGAGATTGATCTCGCCCGTCACCCGGCGTCCGAGCAGTTTCCGGTCACGGCACTCGGCGACATGACCAACAAATTCATGTCCGGGGATGCCGCTGAACGCCATGTAGCCACTGAGAAGTTCCATGTCGGTCCGGCATATCCCCGCGTATTCCACCTTGATGAGCGCTTCATCAGGCGCGGGTGAGGGGATGGAGTAAGATTCCGTGAAGGAGAGGGTGCCGGACTGAAGGACGATGGCTTTCATGAAGAAACCGCTTTCCCGTGAGGTACACGGCTGATCAGTCGACGAACAGGTCCACCGGAGTAAATGTTTCCACGTCGATCAATCCCTGGTCGGTCAACTTGAGGCTGGGAATGACCGGCAGGGCGAGAAATGAGAGCGCCATGAAAGGATCATCGGCGTGAACCCCCCGGGTCCGAACCGCTTCGATCAGCATGGAGAGCTTGTCAACCACGAATTCGAGCGGCTGATCCGAAATCAATCCCGCGATGGGGAGGGGCAGGCTTTCGATGACCGTGCCATTCTCGACATAGGTGATGCCCCCCTGGAGCTTGGCGAGCTGCACCGCGGCCTTGAACATGTCGTTCTCATTGGTGCCGGCGACCACCATGTTATGCGAATCGTGGGATACGGTGGTGGCGATAGCGCCGCTCCGCAGCCCCAGTCCCTTGAGCAGTCCCATGCTGACCGTTGTGGACGCCATGTGCCGCTCGACCACGGCCAACTTCAACAAATCGGCCGCAGGATCGGCGGTCACATATCCATCCGAGATGGGTGGCGCCAGGATGACGGCGCGAGTGTTGATCTGATTTGGAATCATCTGGATCACACGACAGTGCCGGCCGCGTGCAGGGATCCTGAAGTCGTTCTCTGACAGCCATTTGATATTGACGGAGCCGCGAATCTTTATGGGCGCTCGATGGGTTGGTTCGACCAGCATCTCTCCGTTCCGCACCACCACCTGGCCGTTTTTGACGACCATCCGTACCTGGAATTCCTCCAGTGAATCCACTATAGCCAGATCGGCCCGGTAACCCGGCGCCACGGCTCCGAGATCGCTCAACTTGAAGTATTGCGCGGTGTTGATGGTGGCCATCCTGATGGCGGTAACCGGATCGATGCCGTGTCGGACCGCCAACCGGATCACATGGTCCATGTGACCCTGGTGCAGGAGATCGCGGGGATTGCGGTCGTCGGAGACAAAGGAGAACCGGGCGGAGTTGCCGGCGTTCACCAGGGGTAAGAGATCCAGGAGATTCTTGCTGGAGGAGCCCTCGCGCATCATAATGTGCATGCCGAGCCGCATCTTTTCTCTGGCCTCTGCTTCGTTGATGCACTCGTGATCGGAGCGGATCCCCGTACACACGTAGGCGCACAGGTCATGACCGGTCAGCCCGGGTGCATGGCCGTCGATGATCTTGTCCTGACAGATCTTCAGTTTCTCGATCACATCGTCTTCGCAATTGAGTAATCCCGGATAATTCATCATCTCACCCAATCCGAGCACCCAGCGGTTGTTGAGAAGCGGCAGCAGATCAATGGCGCGCAAGTCCGCGCCGGCCGTTTCCATCTTGGTCGCCGGGACGCAGGAGGGGAGCATTATGTACACGTCCATGGGATTGTATTTGCTGGATTTCAGCATGTAGTTGATGCCTTCCAATCCCATGACATTGGCGATCTCGTGCGGATCGATCACCAGTGCGGTGGTGCCTCGCGGAAGCACGGCCCTGGTGAATTCAGGGATGGTGATCATGGCGCTTTCTACGTGCAGGTGCCCGTCGATCAATCCCGGACAGACAAATGCGCCATCCAGGGAAATGATCTCGGCGCCTTCATACGAACCAAGACCGACTATATATTGTCCCTTGATCGCAATATCCGTTTCATAGATTTCCTGCGAGAAGACATTGACGATCCTGCCGCCCTTCAGGATCAGGTCTGGCGCTATCTGGCCCTTTGCCGCCTTGATTGACTCTCGAATGCCCATTCAATTCTCCAGCCGCCCGATGTAGGGGAGATTCCGATATAACTGCTGGTAATCAAGCCCGTATCCCACAACGAAGAAATTGTCGATGTCGAAACCGACGTAATCGGTCTGCACTTCCACTACCCGGCATTCCTGCTTGTTGAGCAACGCGCACGTCTTGATGGATGCCGGCTCTCGCACTCTCAGCATGCGGATGAGGTAGTCGAGCGTCAGTCCGGTATCCACGATATCCTCCACCAGGATGATGTGCCGGCCCTCGACCGTTTCATTCAAATCCTTGAGAATTCTCACCACCCCTGTGCTCTTCGTCTCGGTACCGTAGCTGGAGACGACCATGAAATCAAAGCTGCAGGGAATGGTGACCGCCCTTGAGAGATCTGAAAGAAAAATGAAAGCGCCGCGGAGGATTCCGATGAACAGCGGCTCCTTGCCCGCGTAATCGATGGACAATTGCCGTCCCATCTCCTCGGTTCGCCGCTTGATCTCCCCTTCGCTCAGTACTTTAACCAGGTTCATACCCACCCCATTCAATATTCGGACTGTAAAAATCCAATCAATTGATTGACTTCGCCGGGTACATCCCAGAGGAAAACACTTTTGAGAATATGCAGGAAGCGCAGCTTGGTCGTGATTCCCGCCGCATATCGGTGCCCGGCGATGTGATACGTGGTGCCGCCGAACCGCCGTTCGCCCAGCAATGGTCCAAAATCAACCCGTGGATTGATCCCCCGGTAGATCGAATAGCGGTTATTTCGCCACAACACGAGGCAGAAATCTGCGCCGTGCCGCTCGCAGGCGAGCCGCCCTATGGTGACCGCTGGTTTGTCGCGCTGAATGACATACAACCGCGCACCGGTTTCAGTCATC
Source organism: candidate division CSSED10-310 bacterium (assembly GCA_016932295.1). Next base: position 16,783 of record JAFGDC010000214.1, on the reverse strand, counting down.
TCATATCGGAAAGAACGGACATCTATGACGATGAAGTTCAATCCACGAGAGGTCTCGAAACGGGGATGTCGCGCCTCGGCCGCGGCTCGCGTCAGGCGTTCCCGTTTCCTGCCGCGGCGGATCAGGAGCCGATCCGCGAGGCCGAGGTCCTTGTTGAACGCGAGCTTGTTCATCGCGTTCAACTTGATATCGCTGGTCGAATGGCGCTGAAGCTCGGAAAGGAGATCACGCCACGATGCATCCCAATCCGGATCCGAATTCCTTGTTACCCCCTTGAGGAACAAGACGAGTTTGTCCGCATGGGAATCGTTTCTGATGAGTCGTCTCCGGACAATTTCGGCGGCGGTCTTGAACGAAACATCCACAATCAGGTCTCGGCACAGCTCATTCACCGCCGCAAGGTGGTCCGGTTCCCATTCGTGATGGTCGTACCAGTATATGTTGACCCCCCTGGCACGTAATGCCCCCAACGCGCTCAAAATGTCGGCGATGGTATCACCGCTGACGCCCAGATCGGTTATGTACACGGCGTCGTGCTCGACACAGCGGCCCACCAGGCTGGTTAACCGCTGCGCCAACCAGCGGGGACCAGCAAACGAGATGGCGATGCCCTGACCCAGCGCACGCAGCAGCATGGCACCGGAGACCAGACCGTCAAAGTCGGTGTGAGTGATTACATGGCGATCCCCCACCACGAAGCCCACGTCTTCCACCAGTACCGGGTCAGAAGCGGGTAGTCGGTGGTCGGGATGGACCGCTGCGGCGACACTTCCCATACTGTCTTTGTCCAGGTCAAGGACGAAAGGACTGATAAGGAGTTCACCATCAACCGTCGAGCCGCTCTCGGGGTCGACCCTGCCGTCCAGCCGCCGGACCGTCACGATCAGCTCAACGGCAAGCAACACGAACACCCCCAACATGCCATAAGAGAGAAGCGGCAGCAGTGGCAAGGAATTCATCATCTCCCCTAGGTAAGCGTCACTATCTTGTAACCGAAGCCATCGGTGACAACGGTGATGTGGCGGTCCCGATCAGTGCGGTAAATCTTTATACCCCGCTCCAGATAGCGGTCCACCACCGATTTGTTGGGATGACCGTGCCGGTTGTAGAGCCCGCAAGGGAAAAACGCCACCTTGGGATCAACCATGTCGAGGAACAGGTCCGTACTCGATGTATCCGAACCATGATGCGGGACTTTCAAGAAGGTACTGTGCAAGGCGGCTCCGTAACGGACAACAAGCGCTTCCGCTTCAGCCTCGATATCACCCGTGAACAAGAATGAAATGCGATTATAGACCATGCGGATTACAATGGAATTGTTATTGGGTGAATCCGTGAGTTGGTCCTTGGGAGGATGCAGCACCTGGAATCCCACGTCGGGATCGATATCCAGCGGAACTCCCTCATATCCCAGGTGATACGCGATGCCCTTTTCTTTGACCTTGCCCAGCAGATCACTGTAAATCGTTGTGGGGAAAGCCATCCCACAGTCGAGAAAGTTGTCCACCTCCACGGCATTGAGTACCGCCAGCAAGCCGCCGATGTGATCGTTGTGCGGGTGAGTGGCCACTACCCAATCAAGTCTCGTGATCCCAGCTTCCTGGAGAAACGGCACGACCACCATGGCGCCCGCATCGAAACTGCTGTATTCCGTACCAGAAAGTCCGGCGTCAATCAGGATTGTGCGCTGGTTCGGCGTCCTGATGAGCGTACTGTCACCCTCGCCGATGTCCAGGAACGTCACCACCAACCGGTTGGATTTGACTGCCACCGTCTCGATGCCGGCTTCGGCCACGTCATCACCGCGTGTGGCGAACAACGCCGCTCCCAGCAATCCCACGCATATCACCAGTGCGATTGCCACAAACACGGTCTCTCGACTGCTCGATGCCGCTGTCGTCACGGTGTACCTTGATTTTTTTTCACTGTTTTTCATCTATCTATCCTGAATGATCAACATGTCTTTCATGTTTTCGAACATCTTGGGACCGATCCCCTTGACGTTCATGATTTCTTCGATGCTGTTGAACCTGCCTGCCTGGTTACGATACTCGATGATACGTTCCGCGGTGGCCGGTCCCACCCTGGGCAGTTGTTCGAGTTCCTTTGCGGTGGCAGTATTGAGGTCGATCAAAACCTTCGGTTTCTCCGGTTTGGCGGGTGCCGGCTGGCGGCTGGTGCCTTCATTGGTCTTGGCCACCAGGTCTTCGATCGATTCCGGCTTGCCCACCGTGATATAGGGCGCCAGTTTGACAACGGTTTTCTCACCGACCCTCGGTACCCGTGATAACTCCCGTATCGATGTGTAGGGGCGGGCGTCGATGATATCCTGCGCCGTCTTGTCACCGACTCCTTTGAGTGCCATTAACTCCTCGAGCGACGCAGTGTTCAGATTGACCTTCGTGTTCTCCATTACGAGTGCGTATTTTTCATCGTTCAGCTTGCTGATGGGAGTGTAAACAACCACCGGCGGTGTTGCTGGTTTTTCGCCATCCTGGTATTCCAGCTCCAGTGTATCGTAGTCGATCCGCTCAGTCTGAATTTCAAGAGCCGCTGAATCAGCTTCCTGCATGATCACCAGGCCGCCGGCCGCCATACTCACCACCGAGATTAACAGCGCCAGTATGTGCCAAAGCCGGAACTTCATAAGGAAATTGTACCCTTGGCTTCAACGCAGTGCAACTTGCTGTCGATTGTGATGGTCTTGCCATCGGTTTCCAGAGTGACCGCGCCGCACCTGTCGGTGCGGATGGCCGTGATTCCCGCTGATTCAAATCGGCTCAAGGTCTTCTTCATCAGTCGATTGGTCTCACGCTGCGATCGGTAGGGGAAGATGACTAGGCGCGGAGCACTTGCAGCCAGGAACTGGTCCGGTCCGTTCACCGGTCCCATGAGGAATGGTGAGGCGACCATCACGTCACAGGCAAGATCCTGTGCGGTCCCGGTCACAAGCAACCGTTCACCATCCGTATTCAGACTTGGACAGAGCAGCAGCCGGACATCTCCATATTCGATTACAATGACTGCGGCATAGGTCTGCCATGCATATGGCGAAGGTGTGCGGTCAGCCGGCGGGCCGAGGGCTCGGATCACCAACTCGGCGCTCCCGGTGAGGCCGGCGGATTCCTGGTAGATGATCCCGCCTGCCTGAATTGCGTGATGCTCGACGCCACCCCGGCCGGCTTCCTCCCGCAACTCCTTGTACGTCGTGCAATAGGACAGCTTCAACTCGTCATTCTTGGGGAGCTGGAGGGTGGTGTCAGCGACCGCGTCCACGAAGGCATCGCAATCGAAATCGGCGTCATCATACGGGACAGTATCCCATAATTGATCCGTCTTGATGTGCTTGAGTACGGAGATGAGCCCGCCGGCATGGGTTGGATCCGGGCTGGTCAGCACCATTCGATCCAGTCGTGCGATGTTGCTGCGGAGCAATACCGGCAGGATGAGCATCTCACCCAGATCGAACATGACCAGGTTGTTGCCGATGGTCATCTCTCTCGGACAGCCATTAAAGAGAAGACTGCCGCCACCGGGAGTGTTCACTAGAATTGCGCTGCCGCCGCCCAGGTTGAATATGGTGGGATCAAGCACGATCATGCTTAGCCGGCCCGTGTGCACGGATGAATTGAAGGTGGTGACACCAATCAATGCCAGCGCGGTGATGCCGGCGGTGCCGGCCAGCAGCACCCGCAACCGTATGGCTTTGAAACGCTTGAACACCCTCTTGAACCGTGCATGGAAATCCTGGAGCACGGCGGCGATGGATACCCGCCAGGCAAACAATCCCAGGAATCCATAATAGATGATGAAGAACAACGACGTGGGTTGCTGGACAAAGGGGTAGGGAATGTGCCTGGCGAAAAAGGCGGCGCTTCCCAGGAACAACTTGATGAATATCCAATTGCTGGCATTGAGCAGCAATGCCGGGTAAGCGCCAATAACCGGGATGAAGTCGAGCAGTCCGGCCAGGATACCCAATTGTACGATCACCCCGATCAGGGGGATGGCAAGGAAGTTCGCCAGTGGGGCCGCCAGCGACAACCGGTTGAAATAGAAGACGGTCAATGGTCCCATACCAAGCTGGATAGCCATCTGCGCCGCGAAGAACGAGCGGAACCAGAAGGGCAGGTCACGATAGGCTCGCCGGTGGGGCATCAGCCGGTCCAGGATGAATCCCACTGGCAGCAATCCCAGCATGATGAACAGCGCCAACGGTGGCTGGTGGATGAAGCTGATGTCATTGATGAAACAACCGAGCAGGAAGAACGCCACCAGGATGAAGGCAAGACTGAGGAATGATCTCGCCCGGCGGTTCAGAAATGTGTTGATCGGGGTAGTGAGGATACCCAGCGACAAGACTGCTGAAAATGAGAACAGGAAGGATGCCTCGCCGATGATCAAAGGATTCGGGATCAGGATGGCCAGGGCGGCGACCGAGATGCTGAAGAGTAACGAAGCGCGGACTCCCAGTCCCATTATGTAGAAGGAGATGAGGCCGACGCTGTTCATGATAGCAGCGCGCACGGTGGAAGGACGTGCTCCGGTTATGAGCGTGAACAGAATAAGAGCGACGATGATACTTGGCCCCGTGATGCGGCCCGGTACTTTCAGGATGGTAAAAATCGCCACAAACAACGCGGTGATGATGGTGACATGAAGTCCTGACACGGCCAGCACGTGGGATACGCCGGCGGCCCGAAATTGATCCTGCACATCCCGGGACAGTCCACCACGCAGTCCCAGCATCACGCCACCGAGAAATGCCGATTCCGGAGCCGGAATGGTCTTCTTGATGGTTTGCAGCATGTGCCGCTTTATGACAAGTGCCGCCTTTACGATCACATTCCCGCCGCCGCTCTCGTCGATTTCGATTTCGTAGGGAAGCCTCGCCCGCATCACCGCGTGCACGCCTCGGTTTTGGAGTGAGCGGCGCATATCCAGCACATATGGATTACTGGGCAGCGGCGGCCTGGCCAGGGTACCCTTCACGATCACCTCGTCACCGTACGCGAGGCGCTCATAGTAGTCACCGATGGAAGGATACACCCGGACCTGTACAATCCCGTCTCGTATCCCGTGCCGCAAGGTGCTGCCCGATTTCTGCACGGCGCGGGGCTCCACCTCCACAAGCGTGTACCGTTCGCGGACTTCGGGTTCTTTGACTATCCGACCGTATACGGTTGAACGGCCTTGAAACGGCGTGTCATTGGCGAAGTGGATGATATGGTCTTCACCACCCGGCTCGCTCCGGTAGGAAAAATTGGCGGCGCCGAGGAGCACGGCGGCGAATACCATCAACCAGTTGATGGGTTGGCCCTTGAGGTAAAAGATGATTCCCACCAGGACCATGAGTCCTGCCGCGCCGAGCAGATACACGATCGGCGGAAGAGCCAGCGGGTAGCTTCGGGCCAGCACGATGCCAAGAATGAAGCCAAGGGTCAGTAGCTGGATGTTACGCTGCATGACCGCCTCCCTTCACCTTGACCGTCCCGGTTCGATCGGCTGGGCGCGCCGCACCCCTGGCGCGGTTCGCCGTTTCCAGAATCAAGGTTGATCCAGCAGATCCTGAATGAGTTCCTGATCAGCGCCGGCATCCTTGCCAGGTTCCGGCGTATCGGTCGTTTTTCCCGCGACTACCGCTGGATAATAGTCGCTGTTACTGCGTAAGTTATTAGAAAATCGATAGTTTTTATTCAATACCAAGACAGTTGCGCCGCCCAGTAAAGCGCCAGCCAGCAGTAGCACCAGCACCCGGTTCTTCATTGTCTCTCCCCGGTGGCCGCGGGAATGGACGAGTAAATAAGCGGCGGCGGTGTCACCGGTGCATCCTGGATGGTACAGGCGGAGTGGATCCTGTTCTCCAGCCCGATAGTCAGGGTGCCGTTGTGATGCACTTCGAGTATTGGCTCACCGCGCGCGACCCGGTCACCCAGCTTGTGAAGGAATACCATGCCCGCAGCATGATCTATCCTGTCTTCCATGCGAAGGCGGCCGGCGCCCAGCGCCACATTGACCAATCCCAGTTCCAGGGTGTTCATTCCCGCGATCCATCCGCTCTCCCGTGCAGCGATCGGAGTAATGTTCCGAGCTGCCGGAAGCCGGTCCGGATCATCCAGCACCGCGACATCGCCACCCTGAGCCGCCACCATTTCCTTGAATTTTTCGAAACCCGCGCCGCTGCGCCTGGCTTTCTCCACTAGTTCCCGCCCCTCATGAACACTGGTCGCTACTCCGGCCATGTACAGCATGTGCGCCCCGAACGTCAGCACCAAATGCGTCAGATCGGCGGCACCGTCACCTCTCAGGAACTGCACCGTCTCCTTGATCTCAAGGCTGTTGCCGGCGGTCCGTCCCAGCGGCTGATTCATGTCAGTGATGAACGCCGTCACGCGGCGATCCATGCCAGCGCCGATTTCCACCATTGTTCGCGCCAGCTCCTCGGCCTGTTCCGTCCGGCGCATAAAGGCTCCGTTGCCGGTCTTTACATCCAGCACCAGTGCTCGGGGTCCGGCAGCCAACTTTTTACTCATAATGCTGCTGGCAATCAGGGGAATGGAATCGACCGTCGCCGTGACATCCCGCAGAGCGTAGATTTTGCGATCCGCGGGCACGAACTGGGCGCTCTGGCCGACAATGACACATCCCACACCCCGCACCAGCCTCGTATAGTGATCGAGATCCAGGACGGTGGTGAAACCCGGTATCGATTCTAACTTATCGAGGGTGCCGCCGGTATGACCCAAACCCCGACCGGACATCATGGGGACCCGTCCGCCGGCGGCCGCGACAAGAGGCGCCAGTGGCAGGCTGACCTTATCGCCCACTCCCCCAGTGCTGTGCTTGTCCACCGTACTGTTGCCGAGCGAGGCGGGATCGACAGCCGTGCCGCCGGACATGAACACTTCGGTCATGGCCACGGTTTCGCGCTTGTCCATGCCGCGCAGGAAAACCGCCATCAACAGGGCGGCCATCTGGTAGTCGGGGATGGCTCCCGCCACGTATCCGTCGATGAAATACCGCACTTCAGCAGTGCTCAGGATTCCACCATCTCGCTTTTTTCTGATTATGCCGTATGCGTTCACGAAGCCGCCGGGTAGACTATCAGTAGCCGGTGCCGCCCCTGCCGCCTTCAACGATAGCGACCGAGGCGCTGGCTCCGATCCTGGTTGCTCCGGCTGCGATCATCTTCTCGGCGGTTTCACGATCGCGGATGCCGCCCGATGCCTTGACTCCCATCTTCGGTCCGACCACTCGTCGCATAAGGGCAACATCCTCGGTGGTGGCACCTTTGGGTCCGAACCCAGTCGAGGTCTTGACGAAGTGCGCACCTGCCGCTTTGGCCATGGCGCAGGCAATGATCTTCTCCGTCTCGTCCAACAAGGCGGTCTCAATGATTACCTTGACCGTGGCGCCATGCGCCGCTTCGACCACCGTCTGAATGTCGCGGAACACGGTGGCGAAATCACCGCTCTTCAACGCGCCGATATTGATCACCATGTCGATTTCCGTAGCACCGTCCGCGATCACCTCATGGGTTTCCTGCGCCTTGATGTTCGATGTCGAGGCACCGAGCGGAAAGCCCACCACCGCGGCGATTTTGACACCGGAACCGGTCAACTGCTGTGCGCAATACTTCACATTGGAAGGATTCACGCACACGGAGGCAAAATGATGCTGCCTGGCTTCCTCGCAGATCTTGTGCAGCGCTTCCTGATTCGTATCCGGTTTCAGCAATGTGTGGTCAATCATGCCGGCCAACGCGTTATCTACCCCACTGATGCCGGGTCGGGAAGAGATTCTGCTGGCACCAGCTTCGAGGATGTCCTTGACATCTGAACGCAACACGACGCAGTACCCGCAGCTTGTGCAGTCAGCCATATTGGTACCTTCACACGAACAAGGCTCAAGCGCCACTTGATATGCGGCGGGCGGTTGAGCCTCTCCTTCCGAGCGCCGCAACACCTCCATTGTGATCTTGGTGACAAGCTCAACGAGTTGCTCTCTCGACAAACCCTTCGCTTCCATTACGCCCCCAGGGTTCTGGCAAGGCACCGGGTACGCATCCCGGCACCGGAATGAGTGGCTTCAGATTCCGCTATTCAGCTTCGTACTTTATAGGGAAGATTTCATCGAGATTCTGGTGCGGTCTCGGGATGACATGCACGGAGACCAACTCACCCACCTTCTGTGCCGCAGCGGCGCCGGCATCAGTGGCCGCTTTGCAAGCCGCCACATCACCCCGGACCAGCGCGGTCACGTAGCCGCCGCCGATCTTCTCATACCCTACAAGTACGACCTTCGCGGCCTTGACCATGGCGTCAGCAGCCTCGATTAATCCAATCAATCCCTTGGTTTCGATCATTCCCAATGCTTCCATATACTCTCTCAGCCTCCTAGAAAATGCTGGTCATCGGCTTTCTCGTAATAAGTCGCCGCAGATCACCCTTATAGCGCACTCCGCGCACTCTGGCAAGCCCTTGATGGTATGGCTGATGGTATGATCAATGACGTGGCGTGAAAGCATGACCCCGGAAATGCCTGGAAAACCCCCTGCGATCACGTTGCCGCCCGATGGCGACCACCGCATATCACCAGGATGCAAGGAGATCAGCCGCGCTCAGGGAGCAGCTTCCTCGAACCGATAATCCCGCTGGAAACCGAGTATGGTCAGTTCTTTCGATCCATAATCCCGCCAGGCGGGGAATTCAGTTACGCGGTCGTCATAATCCACCTGGAAGTAATGGTTGAGTTCGACGATGATGCCGATCACCGCACCTGTGATGCTGACCCTTCCGGCCGGCGTCTGGTTATCGATGTAAATCATCGGCGCATTGCTTGTGCTGGTGTATTGGTCGAAGTAGGGCGCCATGACCAGTCCGTTGATGGTCGTGGAGTAACGTCGCTGCACGATCCATAGCCGTCCCTTGGACATCAGTGCCGGGTACCTGTAGTCGATGACATCGATGTAGAGCTGGTTGACGCCGTCCATGACGCGATAGTCGGGCGGTATGGGAACAGCGCCCGGAGTAGGAAAGGCGACTGCATAGGACAGGCTGGCTCGGTAGTTGTGGTCCGACTGACGGATATGTTCCCCGTAATCCCTGATATCGAGCCATGACTCCGTGACGATTCCTCCGCGGACGTAAAGGTTCTTGGGAACCGCAAAGCAGGCGATTCGCTCCGTCGGATCAAAGTCGATAAAGAAAATGGTGCCCTCGGTAGACCCGATGGTGACCCAGTCGGAATCCGGGGTGCCGCCCTTGAAGCCTGGGAAGACCAGATCGTACTCCCCCGCGGAAGTGGCGTTGATGTAGTTGGAAAACTCCGTCCAACTGGCGAAATACGTGCCGGAACCCCGCTTGCTTTCGGGAGCATTCAGCGCTGCTTGCAGGAAATAATCGAAATTCACGTTGCTGTGATGGAGGCCGAATTCCCGCTTGACCAGGAATTTGCCGTCCGGGGGCTCATCATAGAAGTACCGCGGATCCAGCGGATTGGGCGTGGCGGCCACATTGGAGGTATCTACGAAGACGCCGTTGCAGGGGTAATGAGTGGGATAGGGCGCTGGTGTGCCTCCAAGAGGTATGGGCGGGGCTTCCGAAAGACCGCAGTCGGTCTCCGCTCTCGCCGAGTAATGATAATAGCCGTTGATGTCGTACCATCGGCGAAAATCGTCGTTGGGATTCGGCGTGTCAAAGGGACGCGGGGTCCAGGTGGGGGTGGGGGTGGCACTGCCGTCCGGAGTGGGGGTGAAGGTGGGCGCAACCGGAGTCGGCGTGAGGGTGGGCAGGGCGACCGGCGTTTCGCACTCGAAAATATCAAGCGCATCCATGTAATAGTACTCTTCATTGCCTGGCGTATTCATCCGGCACAGCGGATTGACGCGGGGATCGGAGACGCCGAACACCAGTTTGTAGCGGAACGTGTTGTTCCAGTAGCCGTCGTCGTAATTGAAATTGTAAATATTCGGATTGCGTTCCCAGCCGTTGCGCAGGTAAAGCACACCATTGAGGATCCCATCGATGGTGGGATAAAAGAATTTGTTGTCGAGACCGATGGCGTCCGGCTGATTGGTGTCGGCTGAAGACGTGTAGACGTCCCCGTTGATTATGCCGCCCACCGTGGCATGCCCGATGACCGCGACATATTGATCGTCCAGCAACCCGGTGGCAGGATGGCGGCCCACATAATCATCCGGGCCGTTGGTGTCACAGTTGATTATGACGTTCCGGCTGATTTCGAGTTCACCGTTGCACCAGATCGAACCGTTGACGGTAGCCGTGTTGCCGTCGAAGCAATGCAACCCGATCATCCGATCAGCGGCGATGGCGGATTTGAGTAGTGGGTTGATGGTCCGGAAGGTCAACTTGCAGCCGGCGGACAAATTGTTGCAATACCCCAGGCTGACAAGGGTCCACTCGTTGCTGCCCTTCTGGTTGGCGTCCTGGTACGCCCAGGTCCTGAAGGCGGTGTCCGGAGGGAGTTCGTTGAACTCGTGACACACCGGAGTGTCACTGTTGTCGATATCGTTGTACCGGTACTCCCAAACCTCCTGTGGCTGATCGATATGGGTCTCGGTGCCGCCGTGCAGAAAATGGCCCAGGTTGTCCTTCACCTGCCAGTACGTGCCATCGCACTTAGTTGGCTCGATCCAGTTGTTGTGGTTGATATCGATGTCCTCGAGCCAGTTGGCATAGCGAATCCGGTTAACCGCCCAGCCCAGTCCGGCTTCAGCCACGTAAGCCGCAACGATCCGGTCGTGCTCGGTGAACGCCAACTGGGATTCGAGGGAGGTGGACATCATGAATGCCGTGGCCAGAGCGGTCATCAAGACGATTATCATGAGCACCGCCACCAAGGCGAAACCGCGCTGCCGCATCGCCTGCCGCAGCCGGCCACCGGCGTCTGCATGCCTGGTGAGTATCTTAATGCCTTTCATATGCCATTCCTCACGGTAGCGTTGTCCAGTTTTCAATGTCCTTGATGTTCACGTCATTGAATGATGTCGCCTGCGAACGGCGGTGCCTGATTTTATCCACGAATGCGGTCGGTTCATCGGTGGGTATGACGGCGCCGCCTTCAGGTGAGACCAGATCGTCGCAATTCTGACTGAAGGCGATGTCGCGAATACTACCGGGACCAGGAATCCTGCGCAGGTCATTCAACTCGTCGTATTCAAACATGTTCACGGAAGCAGAGGGATCCTGCAGCAGAATGTGCGCTGAAAACACACCGGTGTTGCCGTCCGGCTGGCTGTCGGTAATCAGCAGATCCGTCAGCAGGTCGCCACCGGTGATCATACCGGCCCGCGCCATGAAGGGTGACGATCCGATATCCAGGTCGGAGAGGAGATTGAAGTGACCGCTGGAGGAAGTCTGGAAGACAAGGGTGGTGCCATACAGCGAGGTGTCCGGAGTCTCGGACATGGTGACCACCAGATCGGAAAGCAACTCCGGATGGAAGATGTCGGCCGCGTACACATCGATGATGGCCTTGTCGAAGATGAACAACTGCTCGAGGGTGGGATCGTCGATCCCCGATGGGCGGTTATAGTTGTTCTGGAACATGAATACCCTGCTGACCCTCGTTCCGATGACGATGTCAGCTGCTGTGGTCGGCTGATCGTCAGGAATAAAGAATTCCCCAATCGTGAGGGAGTTGGGGATCAGGTTGTTGTAAGGCGCGGGCAGGGTCATGCTGTAGGGAGGATTGAAGCCGGTGTTGCTGGAAGCGGCGGTGAACATGTAGAACACCGGATCGCCGGTGTAATCCGGAGCCACGATCAGCGCGATGTCATCCTTGATCCTGGATATCGGCGGGAAGCCATCGAGGTTGGCAATTTCCATGTCCAGGATGCGAGCGGTGGGGATGTTGATGAAGTAATCCGGCAGCCCGGCGGGATCGAAACGGAAGGAACGGGCGTTGCCGATGTTGGGATAGACGGCAATGAAGGCTGAATGCTCGCCTGTCGGCAGGGTGACGTTGATGGCCACGGCGAGTTCTTTATTGTTGGACCCCATGTCCTGGTCCACATTGATCGCCTGTACCCGGACCGGATCGATGGTCACATCAGAGCCCATGAAGGGAAGTCCCGCTTCCGCTCGGATCATATCCTGGAATGAGTAGCTCAAGGAACTGCGCACTGGATTCAGACCGTTGTCGTTGCGGAAGACGTAGAGGTTGGGAGAGTTGGGGAAGAGATTGCCCTTGGTGAGGACGACGATATCGTCGAGATAGTTTTCGTTGACAAAGTGCATGCGATCGTTGAACAGGTCCGCGGTGTCGATGTTCAGAATCCTGCCGTTGGGCGGGTAGAGTGTGTTCGGACCCATGAGCCGAACGGATGCCGGAATGCGGTCGCCGGCAGACCAACCATAGACGAAGTCATCAGCGGAAGCCAGCGGCCACACCCGCAGCACATCGCTGTACTCGTCACCTTTATAACTGGCCACCACGATCTCGGCGACACCGGCGGGAACCTCCACATTGGGAGTGACGGTCGGCGGCAGGGGAGTGGGGGTTAGCGTCGCGGTGGGAGTTGGCGGTTCTGTGGGCGTGAAAAACGGGGTTTCAGTGGGAGGCATTGGAGTGGGAATCGGTGTGTCAGTAGGAGGGGGTGGGGTCGGCACCGATGTCGGAGACAAAGGGGGGGGCGGCGGCTCGATTCCCGGCTTCCCTGGCAGCCGGAACGAAAGTGAGCGCTTCGCTTCCACATCATGGAACAGGTACTTTACCACGGGACCGCTGCGCCGCACATTCGGCATATCCTGGAACGGCTCCTCGGTTTCGGTGGTGAGCGTGATATCAATGCCCGACATCACATCGCCCACTCCCTTGTCCCAGATCCCGTTCCCGTTCAGATCCTCGGACATGTCAAGGCGGCTGTTGCCATTGCTGTCGATTTCCTGGTTGTAATACACCGCATACTTGTTGGTAGTGTATATTTCCCGCATCTCGTTCTGTTCCAGGCTGCCGTTGTCCTGAGGCGAAACCGAATCACCCCATAAATCCAACTCTTCACCAGGCCACCCGGGACTATTCGGATCATCTGGAATGGTCACGTCGTTTTCGAAATGACCGCGATAGGAAAACAACGGGTGCATCACCTGGTTGTTTGGATAATCGAAGTAACTGTTGGGGATATAACCACGGACGTGTCTGGTCAGAACAACAGGACCGGAGTAAGTGTTGTGCCAGCCCGTCGAGGTTCGCTTGCTGCCCCAGATTTCCTTCACCAGGTAGAAATCGAACGGGTTCTCCGTGGCGTGGTCCAGTCGTTCGGTGTACGGGTGAGAGTCCCAGGCGATGTTGTACACCCCGTTTTCAGTGTTTTCCAACGCCAGCCCGGTCGCATGGCCTTTACCGAGATAATCCAGCGAGTACCGGATGATTTCGGCGCCCGTTGGATTGTTGTTGGCGGCATCGCAGTCACCCCAGTTCCGGTAGTAGTTGGCATCGAGATAATTGAACACGTACGGGAACCAATCCCGCAACAGATAAAACCTGTCGCCGGCGGGATCAATGTTGAATGACGGGAAATCCGCCGGCACGCAAAGCGCCCCCCATTTCTCCGGGTCATCGGGGCGGAGATCCTCATCGAGATCCGCGCAGAACATCACCTGAAAGGCATCCGCCCGAATCACCTTGGGCTGGAATGCTTCCTGGTTGACATTCAGACCGACATTCGCAATGTCGCTCACCATCGTCTCGATGGCGATCCTCGCCGATTCACGGATCTCCGTCAAATTCAGTTCCTTGCCCACTCGCTTCTCGGTCTGGAAAAACTGAGAAAAGGCCAGCACCATGATCAGCGAGAGAATCCCCAGCGCGATTATGATTTCCAGCAATGTGAACCCCGCAGGGCGTCTCGATGCTCCCATACTACTTCTCCCTCTAGGCGTTCGGTGTAGATACTTTTTCACCATGTCCACCCTTTCATTCGTCGGCTGTTCACGAGGCGCACAACGCCCATGTCACGCGATCCGGGAATGCGCCCGCCGTCATTCATCAGAAGAACCTGTCAAAAATAATGGTGGCCGATGTGCTCTGCTTGACAAATGAACCGGATTCCACCTTCCGGGGCCGGTTCAGCCACTGGACTTCGATGACCACCGTCTTGCTGTCATAATAAGGATGGTTCTCATAAAAATGGTAGAGCCGCTTTTCCATGAATATCATGCCGTCCTGATCCACATCCAGGTCTTCGGAGGGGAGATTCACGGAGTTGATACTGTCATACGGCATCGTCTTGATATATTCGATACCCGTTTCGATCAACTTCATGGCGTTCTCGCGGGCATGGGCGTTCCCCAGGCTCATGTAACTGGCCGGGAACACCGTCGCCAGAGCCAGCATGCCCACCGCCAGAATGGTCATGGCAAATAACAACTCGAGTAATGACAATCCGCTTTGTGAGTTCATTCTCACCACCCTTTACAGAATCGTCACTTCAACACGGGCACTGGGGCGAACACGGATCCGCCGCCGGTGCAGGTTGTTGTCGTGATTCAACCGGCTGGCCGTGGGGTCGAAGTGGACATCCTGAATCCATAACGATGATTTGGGCCTGCTGCGCCACATCCCGCTCGAAGAAAATTCGCGCCAGGCCTCGCATGCCCAGTTCCATTTGAAAACGATACGATCAGGTGAGTAATACTCCGTGCCGCTTTCACCGGCCAGCCGCGTGTAAAAACTGATGGTCTTCCCGAGATTGTGGGGACCGGAGACCAACTCGTTGTTGCCCATCTTGCGGTCGCCACGCTTATACCATTCGAAACGCAGCGCATCACCGATCGAATACTTGCGCGGTGGTATCCCCTTCCAGCCGTCATCGTTGACAATCAGGTAACTGTGCGGACGAAAATACCACATGGGTCCAGTGGGCTCCTCCTGCAGGAGATACTTGCTGTCCGAGGTATTCGCGTCATACAAAAAAATCACCATCCACTGGTTCTGCGTGCTGACCGCCTGAAACGCGGCAAAGTTCAAATCACTCGCCAGCTTGGTGGCCGCCCGTTCAATGGCATAGGTCGGCATGTACCCCGTCCATGCATTGAACAACAACCCTCCGACCACCGCCAGGATGCCGACCACCGTCATTAATTCGATCAGTGTGTACCCGCGCTCAGCCCATCTGTCATTCACTGTTTCAGGCCATCCATGCTGCATACCCTCACCTCCGCCCGAACGCGCCCGTGACGGCTCCCATGAACCGCCCGGCACGTTGCGTCAGCCTCCACTCGACTTGCAAACATTATGCCAGTATTCGACCGTACTCTGCAAGATACCAACCGCCTGCCTGTCATGCGCCGGCGTCAGAAAGGGCGACTTCAAACAGCGACCGCTTCCCATGCCCGGCGGAAACGTGTTACAAAAGGTAACGGGTTGGGTTGCACCCACCATAGCACAGCGATGCTCAGCTCATTCATCCTGTCACCGTGGCACGATCCGGTCAGTCCGGCGCCGCGATCCCCAACGCTTTCATCTTCTTGTACAGGTTGCTGCGCTCGATCCCCAGTTGCTCCGCGGTCTTCGGCACATTCCAATCGTTGCCCTTGAGTTCCTCCATGATCACCTGGCGCTCGAAGCCATCCCGCGCCTCCTTGAGCGTCTGGCCTTTTTTTACAATACCGGAGATCCCGCCGTGCGCCGGTGCCACTCCAACATCCGAGAGACATATGTGGTCCCCGGTCGTCATGATGACCAGTCGTTCGATCGTGTTCTTCAACTCCCTCACGTTTCCCGGCCAGGAGCAGTCGACCAGCGCCTGCACCGCTTCAGGCTGGATGCTCTTCACCTTGGTTCCGTTTTCGGCCGCGAAGATCTCCAAGAAATGACTCACCAGCAAGGGGATGTCCTCCTTGTGCTCGCGCAAGGGAGGGGCGGTGATGGGGATCACGTTCAAACGGTAGAAAAGGTCTTCACGAAACTTGTTACCGGCGATTTCCTCGAACAGATTTTTATTGGAGGCGGCAATCACCCGCACATCAATCTCCTGTGGGGAATTACCACCGATTCGTTGAATTTTTTGTTCCTCCAGCACACGCAACACTTTTGCCTGGGTTTTTAGACTCATATCACCGATTTCATCGAGAAAAATGGTGCCGCCGTTGGCCATTTCGAACTTGCCGATGCGACGGGCGACCGCGCCTGTGAACGCGCCCTTCTCATAACCGAACAGCTCGCTTTCTATGAGATCTTCGGGAATCGCCGCGCAGTTGACTTCGATGAAGGATTCGGCATGCCGGTTGCTGCGATTGTGGATGGCTCGCGCAATGAGTTCCTTGCCGGTTCCACTCTCTCCGAATATCAGAACGCGGCCGTTGGTCGGTCCCGCTCGTTCGATGATTTCCAGAAGATCCCTGATGTGCGCACTGTCGCCGATTATCTTGTAGCGCCGCTGGTGCTGCTGGCGCAGGACCCGGTTCTCACGACGCAGCCTGGCATGCTCGAGAGCGTGTCCAACCTGCAACAGGATGCGTTCGAGAGACAACGGTTTCTCCATGAAATCGAACGCACCGAGCTTGGTGGCCCTGACGGCGGTTTCGATGGTGCCATGGCCGGAAATCATCATGACTTCGATAAATGGGTGCAATTCCTTGATTCGTTGCAACACATCCAGGCCGTCGCGACCTGGCATCCAGATGTCCAGCAACACCAGCTCCGGGCTTTCCTCTTCCAACAATAAGAGCGCTGCTTCACCGTCGCCGGCGCCCAAGGTTCGATATCCCTCGTCTTCCAATGCACCGGCCAATGAATCACGAATACTGGGCTCGTCATC
>JAFGDC010000213.1 GCA_016932295.1 candidate division CSSED10-310 bacterium | reverse complement strand
CGGCTCAATCATCGTGAAGCCCGGCGTGGCCGCCGAACAGCGCCGACGGGATGCCGAAGCGGCGGAAGCAATGGTGGGAAACGGTGTTGCGACAGTCGCGGAAATCGAACGGGCCGGGGAACAGGGGCAAGTGGACTGGACGGGAACAACGCATGGCGCGGACACAGGCGTACTGCCGCCACCAGCCCCCACGTACAGGCGTTTCCACGGATCGGTGCAACTCGATTCACTCCGGGTCGGACGTGACGCCAGCAGAATTGCCGATGAGGTCATCCAGCATCTCTCGAAATATATCGGGGCCAAGGTCGAGGTGACCCTGGAAATCAGGGTAGAAATGCCGGACGGTGCCACCGAGAAGACGATCCGCGATGTCACTGAAAACTGCCGCACCCTGCGGTTTGATTCCTTTGGATTCGAAGAGGAGTGATTCAAGCCCATCAATGGAGTAACTGTCACATATGCTGAGGCTTTCCGCTCCGGGATTCGCCATGGCAATCCCGCGGACCGGTAGCGATGTCTCCGGATCATGACACCAGGGATTCCGCGGCGGGAAAGGTTCATGCCGGTTTTCCGCTTTTCATGACGCTGATCGTGATGCTCTTCATCCTGCGCGGCATCCAGATTCAATGTCTGTATCCCCCGCTCGAGGGACCGGACGAGTACCAGCATGTCGCCTACCTGATATACCTGGCGGAACATCACCGGCTGCCCGTCTACGGGGAATCATTCGTCCCCAAGTCACTGTATCCGGATTTGGTTGCCAATCCACATTGTGCGTACGATTGGGAGCAGACAAGATGGATCGGTTGCCGGCAGTACTCGGATTTTTATGACTCTCCGCAGCGCATCGAATCGAGTCCCGATATCATTTTGTATGAGGCGCAGCACCCTCCTCTGTACTACCTGGTCTTTGCGCCCATGTTCAGGTACCTCGAGAATCGGTCAGGCTTTCGCGCGGCCGTCTATACCTTGCGGATCGTCAATATCATCACCGCCGCTATTGCGCTGGCATTCCTCGCGTATCCCGCGGTTGCCGTTTTCAACGACAAACGAACGGCAAGAGGAGCCATCCTGGCGGTCAGTCTCTCACCCATGTTCCTGATCAACGCCTCGAGAATTACGAACGATGCGCTGATGCTCCTTTTTGCCTCTGTTTCCTTTTTCTTGCTGCTGAAACTGCATCAGGGGAGGCACCAGGTCATGCGGTCGGTTCTGGTCGGTCTCCTGGCGGGCCTTGCGATCCAGACGAAGATGATCGCACTCTGCCTTCCGCCGCTGATCTTGTGGTATGTTTTTTTCCTGGCGCTGCGTGGAATCCTCTCCTGGCGGCGATCGATCGGTTGTGCGGCGGCCGCCTTCGCCGCGTGTGTTCTGGTCTGTGTGCCCTATGGTGCTTTCTCCTTGCGGCATTACGAGACATTGATTCCATCACAAATGACGATCATGCAGGATATCGCATGTGAGCCCGGTCTTCTCATGGACAAGGTGGAATCCAGTCACATTCTGGACTTCTTCCTGGGAATTCTCGTGAGGGACAACCTCTGGATAAGCGGATGGTCGTTCCTTGCGCCACATAAAATGCTTATTGTTATATATTTTCTGCTCATTTTTATCCCGTCATTTGGTATTTTCAAACATTTGTACAAGGCAGCCAGGCGTCGTGCCGGATTCGGGCAAATCATATCTCCGCCGGTGGCTTTGTTCGCGACGCTGGTAGCATCTTCATTCTCTCTGACATATCTAAATATGCTGGGGAATATCTTGACGTATGGATTTATAAATATTCCGCCGTATTATGTCATGATCGCATATCCCGCATTGATTATCTGTGTTTTCGCATGTTCGAGGGCGTTCGGCAGCGTGATCCTGACGATGAATATCTCATGTCTGGCTGTGATATTTTACGTCACGGAATTGCATTCGCTGCTGCTGGTTGGAGTGCCCCACTGGGCGGACAGCAGGAATGTAGCCGTCATCTTCCGGCGTCTTTCCGCGGTACATCCGGCCTTTCCGGGACCTGTCTTTTTCTTTCCCGCAGCAGTGGCGGTGGTGATCACCATTTTTTTCATCCTGGTTCATTTGATTTTTGGCAAGGAACCCCGTCAGGATTGCCGTTCATAACGTGCTTGAGATTCCAACCAGGGGTCGGGATTCCAACCAGGGGTCGTACCCCGAAAGTTGGAATGTTCGTTGTGAGGCGTTGGTATGCAATGCATTGCGGCGTAACCGTCTGGTCTGATTCCAACCAGGGGTCGTACCCCGAAAGTTGGAATGTACTTTGTGAAACGTTGGAAGGCAATGACTTGCGATTACAAAACGGCGGTCGTTTTTCAAGGCGATCGGTACATTCATGTTGTTTTCCTGGTGAGCGTGACCGGAATCAACTACTCTTCACTGAGAAGCGTTGGCAACCATTGTGCCGGGGTAACGAGGACCGGTTTCCAGCAAGTCGGTTCATCGATTCTTGGCGTCAGGTGTTTCGGTGTGTGATGCCTGGTGTGGTGTGACGGATTGAGTCGCGGCCATGACACGCATTCTCCATGCCAGGGTAACGGCAATAACATAAAAACCATGGGTGTCGGTTCGGGAAGCGTCGGCCGCTTGACAAGGCGCCGCCGGTGCAATAAGAAACATCTCCTTTTCAGTAACCCACCATGATAGGAGGATGCAATGCTGGTAGAGCCCCACGGCGGTCGGTTGATCGACAGAATGGTTCCGGAAGAACGGCGGGACGAGGTCATGGCGCATGCGGCGACCCTGCGCACGGTAGTACTGTCATCGGAGAAACTCAAGGAACTCCAGAACATCGCCCATGGCGTGTTCAGTCCGCTCGAGGGTTTCTTCACTTCCGATGAAGTGGCCTCGGTGATTGCCCATGACACGCTTCCCGGCGGCGTCTACTGGACCATCCCCATTCTTCTTCCCGTGCCGCCGGAAACCGCTGAAGAAATCAACGCCGGTGACGAGATCGCCCTGGCCGGTCCGGACGGCATCGCCGTGGCGGTCATGAAGATCAACGACAAGTTCGGTTTCGACAAACAGGCCGCCGCCAGGGCCGTTTTCGGCACCGACGATCCCGCCCATCCCGGTGTTGCTGCCTTGATGGAAGAAAGCGACATCTATGTCGGCGGCCCAATCGACCTTTTCACCATCATCGACACCGGCTACAACAACCAGTATCTGACGCCGCGCCAGATGCGGAAACTGTTCGAGGACCGCGGGTGGGAGCGGGTGGTGGCCTTCCAGACCAGGAATCCCCCCCACCGCGCCCATGAATACCTTCAGAAATGCGCGCTGGAAACCTGCGACGGCCTTTTCATCAATCCTGTCATCGGCCGGAAGAAATCCGGTGATTTCACCGATGACCTCATCCTGGAAGCCTACCAGGTCCTGATCGACAAGTTCTATCCCGGCGACCGGGTGGTCATGTCCATCCTGCCGTGGGAAATGCGTTACGCCGGCCCCAAGGAAGCCATCTTCCACTGCATCGTGCGGAAGAACTTCGGCTGCTCGCACCACATCATCGGTCGCGATCATGCCGGTGTGGGCGACTACTACGACACTTTCGCCGCCCACCATATTTTCGCCCATTTCCCGGGTCTTGGCATCGAACCCATGCTGTTCGATCACTCCTTCTACTGCCTGGACTGCCAGAACATGGGCACGGTCAAGACCTGTCCGCATGGCAACGACCGTCACCTCAATCCCGCCGGTCGCAGGATCCGGGCCGTGATCACCGAAGGCGCCGCCATCGATGCCGAGGTCATGCGTCCCGAAATCGCCCGGATACTTGCGTCATCGCCCGATTCGTTCGTGAAATGAGGGCCGTGTCGGCAGAGAAGCTACTGGTAATCGGTCTGGATTGCGCAGATCCCGTTCTGCTCTTCCAACGCTGGCGGGATCGGCTGCCATTCTTTTCCTCGCTCATGGACCGCGGTTGTTACGCCGAGATGCGTTCCACCATCCCGCCCATCACCGTGCCGGCCTGGACCGCCATGATGACCAGCAAGGATCCCGGCCAGCTTGGCATCTACGGTTTCCGCAACCGTCGCAGCTACGATTATGACGCCCTGTCTTTCGCCACCTCCCGCTCCGTGACCCACCGGCGGGTGTGGGATATCCTCTCGGCCGCTGGCCGCAGGGTGGTCGTGGTTGGCGTGCCGCAAACCTATCCCCCGACCGCCGTCAATGGATGCCTGATAAGCGGTT
>JAFGDC010000023.1 GCA_016932295.1 candidate division CSSED10-310 bacterium | reverse complement strand
GTCCTGGCAAGGCGCACTTTCGTTGCGGGACAGCCAGCGGGAGCGGAAGGAAAACCGGCCGGCGGGATGCGATGCCGTCCCGGCCAAACCGGCGGTTCCTTTGGTCCGAAGTATCGAATCGGATGTGGCAGGTTATCACCACTCTCGAGGTACGCAGCAGCCTGCTGCTATTGGAAATCGTAACTGCCGGCAACCGGTTCCGATTCCTGAAGGAGAGTGGCGCGGAGCAGCCCGTGTTAATTGACAACCGCAGACGGACGAACTATCTTCTGAATTGCTCCCGAAACGTCGGTGGGTGACGGTTTATCCGCCGTAGTCCGCCGCCGTTCCCGATTTCGACCGTCAGCATTCCGGTAACAGTCCTTTACCTTCATGAACCGGCGCGGATGCTGCAAGGAGCGTCGATGCTGCAACAAACCGACCGGCAGATACAGGACCTGTTGGATCAATGTGAAGACATGGGACTGTTCGCACGGGGCGGCATGTCCACCCTGAAGCTGCTCACCCATCGTGATTCCGGGCAGCGGTACGTCGTCAAAATCATGAACCAGAGTTTTGGTGACAACCGCCACAATATCGACAGGTTTTATCATGAGATCAAAATCTACAAACGACTACAGCATGACAACATTATCAATATTACGCATTACGGCAAGGTGGAGGGGCAGTACTGCCTGGTCATGGAGTACGCCGACAACGGCTGCCTGCGGGACCTGATCAACAGTGTCGGCTGGTTGGCGGTGCATGTCTCCCTGTTCATCATCATGGAGATCCTGAAGGGTCTCCAGTATTCACACGAGAACAACATCATCCATCGTGACATTAAGCCCTCCAACGTCCTGCTTACCAGCGGCGGAGGGGTGATGCTGAGTGATTTCGGCATATCGCGCGTGGAGGATTTGACACGGCTCACCCAGGAAGGAAGCATACTGGGCACACCGGCCTACATGTCTCCGGAGCAAGCCACCGGAGCGGAGGTACAACACGCCTCGGATATCTTCTCCACCGGCCTGGTTTTCTACGAGATGCTGACCGGCATCAATCCGTTCATCTCCGACAATCCCGGCATCACCCTGATGAACATCATCAACACACCTCATCATCCCATCTTTGAAATCAATCCCACTATTCCTTCGGCACTGGATTCAATCATCGAGGAGATGCTGAACAAGAATATCAGGCAGCGCTACCAGAACTGCGCCGAAGTTCTCCAGGACCTCGAACAGTTCAAGACAGCCAACGATATCCGCTTCAGCCGGCTGGATTTCAGGGACTACCTGCAGAATCCCGGAGACCAGGAGACATCACTGCGTCACGAAACCGCCGCGAGTCTCTTTGATAACGCCAAGGAGCTGTACGGTGATGGACAGGGGCGGGCCGATCTGGCGGCTGTGGAACTTTACAAATCCCTCCATCTCAATCCGGAGAATCAGCCTGCCAAGGACATGTTCGATGGCATCTGCACGCGGAACGGATTTCAATTCAAGCGGGAAGCATCAGACAAGATAAAGAAACTCGTCGAAGCTCTGCAAGAAAAACCTGATAATATCGCGATCCTGCTTAGACTGGTGAAACTGAACCAGATAGAAGGCAATCTGCTCAAGGCCATCGCCTATTCAAAGCGCTTGAAGCGATTACGCCCGAAGGACAATTACATTCTGAGTCAATTACAGACCCTGCTTCCCGATGGCGACCAGGACGAGTTTACCGGATCGGTTCAGAACCAATTCCAGACGATGGCCATGACACCGGAGCAGCGCCCCCAGTCCCCCCGCAACGAGGCGCGGAGTAAAGAGTTTTACCGGTCCGATGAGGGAGTGACCCTCGGTTCCATATTCAATGCCAGGAATTTCATCCTGGTGACATTGTTGCTCATAGGGATTCTCTCCATTTTCATCATGGTAAGAGCGGTGGTCGATATGGGGCAGGATATCACGCTGGAGAGCGTCCCCCCGATCTCATCCCAACAGGGCCAATCCGCCGACAGAGGTCCAGTGGCGACAATTGAACTGGGCAGGGAACTTTTTCAGAACGCCGTGCTCGCTTTCCAGAAGAACGATGTCAACAAAGCGCTGAAGCTGTTCGAAATGTATCTGGATTCTTTCTCGGGCAGTTCCCGTACTCCGGAAGTATATTACAATCTTGTGCAGATCCACGAGCAACTGGGTAACAGCCTGAAGGTCGAGGATGTCTCCAACATCCTGCTTCTCCAGCATCCCACGTCGCCGTTCACCATCAAGCTGCTGGTTGAAAGAGGCGAACGGCAGCTCGCCGGCAACAAACTCGATCGATCCATCTGGGAATTCGAGAAGGCGTACACCGCCGCGCAGCAGCTCGATGGTTCCCCGCTCGACAAGGACATCGACAGCCGATTGTTCCTGGGGTACTCGGAAGCGCTCGCCAAAGATGACCAGCATGATCGCGCCGTCTACGTGATCGACGATTTCCTCCAGCGCCGGTCTATGGGTGAAGAGGCGAACAAGGCCCGTGTTATGAAAGCGGACATCCTCCTCACCGATGGCGACCGGAGCGCCGCTCTGGAATTGTACAAGATAGTCCGCGACAATACCGCACCCGGATCGGAGCTATTCAAGTCGGTCGTCGAAAAAATCGCACTACTGGACTGAGAAGCGCAGGCCGGGGGCGGCATCTCCCGGCGCTGCCTGCGCAGCCCCGAAGACTGATTGCTTGACCGCTGACGCCGCTTACAGTACATTTGGCTGAACATGCGCCTTGGCGGCCGGTCATCGGCGGCCAGGCGAGCGGCTTGAAGCGACCGGCGGTGCGACCCGGGTAAAAGGTTCGGGTGGCTGGATCAGGAAGGTGGCGCCGATGAATTATTACTATCTGCTTGTCATTCTCGTTGGTCTTGCCGGACTTGGCTGGGGGTTCTGGGCCTCCTTCGAGGCTCGTAAACCATTCAACATTCTCGGCGCCGTCCTTACTCCGCTCAGTCTGCTGGTTGCATTGCTGGGCGTACTGTTGCTCTGTGTGCCGGATTTTTTCCAAACCTGATCGATTCGTATGTCCGTCGAGGTCTGGCACATATTCGCGTGCGCCACGGGCATCATCACATGGCTGGTTATCTTCCGCGGCTTGCGGCGCAGCCTGCTCCAACGACGCCGGTTGAACGCTGAATTGCAGTCGCTTCGCAGCGCCCTCGTCTCCTCAACCAGTGCTCCGGAAGCCATTGAATCCCGTGATGCAACCGCGTCGTGAGCGATCCCCCGTGGTTCAACAGGCATTCCGCCGGCAATGCTGAAAACATTCCCGGAACGAGAGTTGCTTGATAATTGCCGGGATGCCGTGACGGCGCTTGGCTGGGAACGTTTCATCGAATCATTCATCCTGGCCCGGAGTCGAAACTGGCTCCCGCCGGTTCCACGCGGACGGCGGCTCCCCTGATCCACCAGGGTGAACTGATCGATAAAATCATGAACCGTGACGTGATCGCCATCAATCTCGACCTGCTGCCCAGCCGCCCGCGGCACATCCTGCAACCCGCCGAGCGCGGCCGGCTGCGCTGCCTGCGTGGCTCACCCGCGAGTGCACCGGCGCGCATTCTCGATGCAATCGGGAAGAGCCTTCCAGCGAAAGCAATGGTCATGCTGAACCTTGCCGATACGCTGTTGCCCGGGCTGAAACGACATCACGATCTCGATCTGCTCTCCGCGTTGCTTCACGGAACCGCAGACATGTGCGGCGAACTCGTACGCCAGGCACCGACCCAACTGCCACAGCCCGAGGCGGTGCTGGTTATCCAGGAAACTGACCTTCTGATCGGGTACTCCTTCCCGCTGCCTGCCATACTCTGGTCCCCACAGGCCATGTTCATGGCAATTGTCGTCTGCATCCCACACGAACCGTCACGCGGCGTGAACCTGCCTCTGCTCCGGGACCAGTTCACCGTTATTGACGTGGTGGAAAGCAATGGTGATAATCATTGAGAACGGAACCGTGATCCCCCGCGGGAATCGGTTCACACGCCTGCGAGGAATGTATGGATAGTTATCGGTATTACGAATGCAGTTCATGCAGCTACCTGGTTCGATCCGGGGAGAACGGACAGGACCTCAGTTGGTGCCCGATGTGCCGGGGCAACCTCGAGCAGATAGCCGAACCCACGGGTGTGGAATGGCGGCGTGATGTTCTCTGCGATGAATGCGGTGTGACGTTCACCACCAATACCGACGCCAAGTTTCCGTATAAATGCACCAACTGCAATCACACTTTCCTTACCACTCCTCATACCTACCGGCACGAACGGCTCTGATCGCCGGGTACACCGGTTTCCCTCCTGCTTGCGGAGCACGACGCGCCTTGGATTGCGCCCGGTGAGTCAATACCCATGAGTACGGTTCGAACGGCGTTGTTATCATCGCCTGGATGCGTGATCAGCTCCATGGCGACCGAAGCGCCCACAATGCTGATCCGACCGAAGCTACCCTCATGTCTGAACGGGTACCTCCATGATCGCAAGAAGATTGACGAAGACGATGCGGGGATTTTTCCGGGTGAACTCGCTTTCGCTGGCGAATTCTTCGTAGCACGCCTGGTAAGGGAGTGTCTCCTCGAAGAGCCGCTTGAGAGAATCGACCGTGTACTCTTCGTAGAGATGGTGCTTAACCCGCTGCCAAAAGCTGCTGAATCCATCTCTGTCGACCCATGCGGCAAGCACCCGCTCCCATGGTTTGGCGCCGCTCGTGACACTCTCGCAGATGAGCAGACGCTCGTACCCAAGCCCTCCGAGCTGGGTTAAAAACTCCCTGCCCCGCGGCACGAGATGGTGCATCATGTCCACCATGACAGCAGTGGTATACTCGCGAGGATAGGCGGTGACATCGAAGAGGTCGGCGCAGCGGGTGGCGATGCCCCGGGCCGCTGCTTGCTGGAGAAAGCGCTGGTTGAGATCCATGCCCAGATACGTCGTTTCCGGCGGCATGAAGGAAGCCAGGTGACAGGTTCCACAGCCGATGTCCAGTACCTTGTCGCCCGGGGACAGATGAGCGGCAATCCGCTTGAAACGCATGTCATAGGCCTCTCCATGAAGGGCATAGAGCAATTGATCATACTTCCTGGCATCCCGATAGAACAGTGATTTCAATCCCATTCGTTGTATCCTCCCGCGGTTGTCCGGTCAGTGCCGGGTGTGGATCATTGGAGGCAGCCGAGTCCTCTCAGAAGCCCCGCGGCGGTCGCCTCACAGATTTGAACCTCCAGACCGGTCCGGGTCATCACATCATCCGGCGTCAGGTCATCGAGGAAAAGATCCTCATCCCCTTTCATGCAGCAATCTGGAATCAGCAGGGGCGGGTGGGGTCGCCGCTCGAGTATTTCAGTGATGATATCGCCTCCTGTCAAGAGCCCGGCTACGGTGACCGACATTCCGAACGTCCTGTTGACCACCGGCAGTACCGACAGATTCACCGAAAGTCTCCGGTTGATATCCGCCACCGCCTGCGTCAGATAAGCCGCCGCACCCGTACCGGTGATCAGCGTTGCATTCCTGATCCGGCATTCGGGGATTCCGGGATCGTTGAGCAATTCTCTCAGTTCACTGAGGAACAGGCTGAGGAGCCCGACTCCATTGGTCAATTGAGGAAGTTCCCCGTAACGAGCAATTTCGGGCATAGGCCGATCCGCCAGCAGGAACATCTCGTCGGCGGCCTGGATCACCTGTTCATTACCCCCGCGCCGCCACTGCTCCTGGTGTTGCTCCAGTATTGACAGGACTTCCCGCGCCCAGGCATCGGTCGGCGCGGTGAGTGGTGTCAGATGACGGCGATGCATTGTCAATCCGACGGGAATCACCGCGATCGACGCCAGAGTGGGAAGCAATCCATGAAGATCGTTGAGGGTTTCCACCAGGTGTTCCCCATCGTTGAGGCCGGGCATGAGAACGAGTTGTGCATGCATGGCGATGCCATGATCCGCCAGATGATGCATGATGGGCAGAATGGGCGGTGCGTTCGGATTGCCGAGGATGGTTCGTCTGAGGCGCGTATTCGTGGCGTGAACCGAAATGTACAGCGGCGCCAGGTGCTGCTGTACTATCCGCTCAAGGTCGCCGGCGTCCACATTGGTGAGGGTGATGTAATTACCGTACAGGAAGCTGAGGCGGTAGTCCTCGTCCTTGAAGTAGAGGCTTCGACGCATACCCCTGGGCTGTTGGTCCACAAAACAGAAGATGCAACGGTTGCCACATGACCGGAACAGCATCGGTTCGAGGACGATTCCAAGGTCCTCATCGTCATCCAGTTCCAGGTCGAATTCAGTCAACTCACCGGCGCGGTCCACCAGTAGTGACGACACACCCGCCGCTGTATGAAACTGAAAATCCAGCATGTCTCCGACCGTTGCATGATTGACTGCCACAATTGCATCTCCAGGGTGGAGATCCAGGGCTGCCGCAACACTGTCCGAGATAACGCGATCGATCTTGTTGGTCAATGACGAACGCTGCATGAATGCCCTCACAACGCAGGGGAATAGCTATCAGAAAGAACCGTATCCAACAACCGGTAATACAGTCTGGAGAGCTTCCCTTGGCCGGCATGGACGGGCACCACGCGACGAAAGCCGCGGAAAACCCGGAGCGGTGAAAGCGTCGGAATCGCGAAAGGCGCGGCGAATGCCGCGCCCTGGTGCGTCTCTATCGATTTCCTGGTTCGCAGGCTCAGGATGCTAGTTCGTCAACTCCATGACGATCTTATCGGCTACCTCGTCAATAGCGCCACGCAGTACTGTATGCGCCTTCTTCTCGTCATAGCCCTTGCCGCCACCGATTCCCATAAACCGCACCCGGACGTTCGATGATTTGCTGGAACCGGTTTCAGCGAGCAGAATTTCGCCCGTGTTGACGTCGATCACTCGAACATCCACCGTGCCCGAGTAGGTGTCAGAGCTGACCGCGATATTGGGGACATGACCGTCGGCATCGCTTTTACCGAACTCAGTCACGGACCCGATGACCATGTACTCGACACCAATGAGCTTGCCGATCTTGGCGGCGCTTTCCTGGGTGATCCGGCCGGATGCACCAAGATCCTGTTCCTGCATGATGGTCGCCAGTTTGTCTCGTTCGTACACGCTGAATTGTTTGCTTTTCACCAATTTCGTGACAAGCATGTCCGCGGCCTGATCGCCCAGCCGCCATCCACCCCAGCCACCGGCCTTGTTCTCGAATGATGCCACCGCGATCCGCGGTTTATCCTTCGCCAACGAAGTGTTCGCGGTCATCGCCATGATCACGGCCGCCAGCAGAAACGCAATGGTCAATATCCTCGACATGTTAATCCTCCATGTGTAGTTGAGGTTTATCGCTCAATTTTTTTATTTTAGAAGATCGTGTGGAAGGCGTCAAGAATCGGTCCAAATCCCCCAGGGCATCGGCAAAGTTTCAGGCCGGCATCCGTTTCCGGCGTCCGCTATGCGGTTT
>JAFGDC010000212.1 GCA_016932295.1 candidate division CSSED10-310 bacterium | reverse complement strand
GGAGGTCCATCCGGGTCCGGTGCCGGTCACGGGAGCCGGGATTTGCGCGGCGGCTGGTCCTGAATGTCGCTTACAAGAAAATCGAACCGGTGTATGGTGTGTTGGGCAGGGGGTTGCGGGCCGGCTGGGCGAGACCCGTCATGAACTGGTTTTCGCGGCCCAATCGGCACCGGACGAGATTGATCCAAAACGCCTTGGAAACCGGACCGGTGGCATGAATCGCCTCGGTGGTCGGCACGATGACAAGCAGGCAGAGAGACAGCCATGCCGCGCCCTGGAAGATCAGTCCGAAGCGGATGGTTTCCCCCATGTCCATGGGAGCGCTGATCCAACCCAGGGGTCCGAACGTCCACACGACATCGCGGCCGAATTTCACTTCGCTTCCGGCGAAGCGATGGAGGGTGTACCCCCAGGATGGATCCAGGCCCGGCAGGATCGGGAAGCACTTCAATGGGCACCCCAGCAACGCCACGTACAAAAAGGCGGCCAGTTTCACCAGGAATGCTGCTGTTCCGCGAACCTTGCGTCCGACCACGGGCAGCCGCTTCACACCGCCATCCATCCTTTCCCGAGGCGCACTCGTCAAGTCAGCATAAAGGTTGAAATCTGCATTCGACAGACTACTGTATCATTTGCAGCCACGGAATAAAGAAAAGGAACAAGGGAAGAAGAACGGTACTTCAGTTCGTCCCGGCATTATCACGAGTGCCCGGCGTCACCACCCGCCGGCGGGTGTTTTGCCTGGCTGGGCCAGCGGTGCCGCGTCCGTATCCCAACAGAACTTGTCTGCAACCTCGGATACGGGATACCATCGGGATTCAGATCGGCGACAGGAGGAATCGAATTACGGGGTACTCGCGTGTGTGAAATCTTTGGCGCTGGATCGCGGCGGGTTCAGACAGGACCGGCAGCCCGATCGTTTCGGCGCGTTCGTGCCTTGACAGGGGTTGAATATGTCTTGTTATTCGTTCTGCTGAGCGGCGCGGCCGTCTTTTTCGGCGATCGCGGTGATTACGAATATGATGCGTTGCTGGAACTGTCCTGCTGCAGGTTGTACTACGACAACGACATGACCTGCGCACATCGTTACTACTGGCAGCCTCTTGCCTATCACATCAACCTGGCCGTTTTGTCGATATCGGATAGTCCGTGGCTGATGAGGTACCTTGCCGCCATGGCCGGTGCCGCCGGTTGCGGCATGCTGACGGCAGCGGTCCGCGGTTGGTCGGGCCGGCGCCACTCAATCGTTTTTACAGCCGCCCTGTTGCTTCTGCTGCCGGAACTGGTCTTCTGCCTGCTTTATTACAACTCCACCGCCTTCGGAATGGGATTTCTGGGACTCGCCTGCCTGCTGGCGACCGGCGCCGGGCGGTGCGGCCTGCGGAGCGCGGCGGCAGCGGTGGCCTGCGGATGTGCGGTCATGTCCCGGTTTGAATTCATTCTGATAGTGCCCCTTTTCATGTATTTTTTCATGCCGATTCGCGGGGACCGCCGATCCCTGCCTGGTTTCACCGGTGTCTCGGGACTTTTCTTCATCGTCATGCACGGCCTGGGCTGGCTGAATTTTCGCGAACTTGCCGCCGTCCATTATCATCACAGGGAATTGACCGCTTTATATGAACAGTCGTTCGGCTTGAGTCATGTTCACTATCTCAAGGTGCTCTATGTCATAATGCATCCGGTGGCGCTGGGAGCCATACTCGCTTACGCAGTGTTCTTCGCCGTGCGCGCCGTTCGCCGGGGAGAACTGCTGAAACTGAGCATCTTCCCGATCGTGGGGCTGGCTCTGTATCCCGTATGCTTCCTGACCAGCGGCAAGTATTTGGTTCCCCTCCTGTGTTTCGTGCCGTTTCTGCTGGTCCGGATGCTCGACGAGGTCGCGGATCTTGTTTCCGCGCCGGTGTTCACAACGGTCAAGGCCGGCGCTGTCTGTTTCATCGCGGCGGTGCAGTTCACCTCCCTCGATCCATTGCTCATGATCCATGAACGAACGTTGTTCATCAGCCGGGAAACCGGTGTCCACACCCATGACGGCTTCCGGTCCAGTGGCGCATACCTGGCATCGTTCGCCCTGGTGCGCCGGGGTCGGAGTGAACCGGACAATGAAGCGTCGCTTGCCGTCCACATGGTCGACCGCATCTGCGATATTCAGCGCCACACGGTAATCTTGCTGGATTTCGAGCGGGTGGAGCCGGGCTGCCGCGTCAACCCCATGACCCTGCAGTTGCGGCAGTACCTTCCGTGGCTGCTGGAAATGCGCGGGTACAACCTGCTGGAATGCGCCGGCGGCCTGCGGCTGGAGCGGGACGGTCACCGTGTGGAGATACTTGGCGTGGACGGCTCCGTTGACACCGCCGCCATCGCATCCGATGGCGATCTCCTCCTGGTGGATGTGCCGTCGCTGACCGCCGGCCGGGATAAGGCCATGGCCATTCGGTGCGTGCAGGCCGCGTTGTCCGGGCAAGAGTAACCACTCGCTGATATAAAAACGAACCGTTTGTTGTCACCGTAAGGCGTTGGGATTCAACGATCAACAGCGAAGATTACAAGATTACAGGTACGACCCCACTGGATCGGTACGACTCCACTGGATAAGGACCCGATACAGGAACCGGACCGGTGGACGGTCGGTCCGGTTCCTGGAGTGACAGCGTATCAGTTAGCGGTTCTCGCCATGCGTATGCCCTGGAAGCTGAATCTATAATCGGGACTGATGATGAAGCGGCTGGCGGAACGGCACTGTTGCGCCGTCAAGCGCCAGGCGCCACCCCGGCGCATGTGGTCCATGCCCTCCTCTGGTCCCGTCGGATCGGTGACGCTGCCGGCGGGATAGTCATCGTACCAATCCCAGCACCATTCCCATACATTGCCATGCATATCGAACAGGTTCCATGGATTGGCGAGCCTGCCGCCTACCGGATCCGTATGTTCGTTGTCATTGGCGCAGTATAGACAATATTCCTCCAGCGCCGGATGGGTGCCTGCCACGCAGTCAGCGCAGTTCTCTTCCGTATAACCCGGTTCCGCGCAGGAGAACGCCGTGGTCGTGCCGGCCCGGCAGGCATATTCCCATTCCGATTCGGTGGGCAGCCGGTAACCGTCGGCTTCGAAATTGCAAAAATATGGTCCCACCGTGTAATTGGTGTCATCGACGGGCGTGGTGAAGACCTCATCGGTGTAATAGCATCGTGTGTATCCGTCTTTCAGCGAAAGCAGATTGGCGTACAGTATCGATTCGTTCCAGGTGACGTATTGTATGGGATGATTCATGGTGGGACTCACATCCTCCACGCTGGGATCATCCGGGAGTGTCGGCTGGGATGCCTTGAGATCGGCCCACATGCCCCGGGTCACTTCCACCTGCTGCATGTAGAATCCCCTCGTCAGGGTAACCTCGTGCTGGGTCTCATCTTCAATCCTGCATGGTTCCGTATCGGGTGAACCCATGGTGAATGAACCAGGGGCGATGTAGATGAAATCGGTGGGCGCTGCGGTTCCGGTGGGTGTGGGTTCGGTGTTGGTGGGAGAGGGTGTCGGTGTGACGGGCGGCGGTGTCGGCGTCATCGTGGGCTGTGGCGTTTCCGACCAGCCGAAGGTGTATTCCGCCAGGTTGCTCACCAGTTCCCCATCGGCCAGCACGGCGGCGTAGAACATCGCGCCATAGAACTCTCCCGTCCCCGCGGGCCATATGAAATCCGGGAGGATTTCCCACGTATCCGATACATCAGCGGCGATATTCACCGTTTCGAAATCGATATCGGGTGGATACTGCACCCAGCCAGGATAGAACCAGAAATCAGCGATGACGAACAGGGCCACGTATAATTCGCTGGCGGGATAAGAAGGTCCCGAATTTTCCACGTGCAGATCCAGGTAACAGGGAGAGCCCGGTCCGAAGATGGTGCCCGGCATGAGCAGCTCCAGGTGGATATCCTCCGCGAAGGCCGTTCCACCGATGAGAAGAGTAACGAGAACCAAACATACACTTAATCGTGAAATCATCGAATTCTCCTTTCCAGGGAGGATGATACCCGGAGCCGGTTGGTGGGATGAATGATCCACCTCGGCCGCCCGGTGTCGAAAAGCAGTTTTTTCAAGGCTGTGATCGGGGTTGCGGTTCGCCATGATCATCATGTTCCTCACCTCATTCCGAGATGAAAACCGTTGCGCGCGTGAATCCCGGTGCGTTCGGTCGCACGGTAGTGCGTGTGGTGTTCGATGCCAGTGCAGTACTTGGAAAACCCGGTCTGAACAAGATCGAATTTGCGGACGAGTTCTATCACCCAACGCGGGACATTGGTCTCCACCTTGATTTCCAGCACCACCATCGAGTCATCGCAGCGCATGGACTGGGCATCGTCATAAAAGATAAAGTCATCATCAAGGTCTGTTTCATACGAACCAAAGGCCAGGCGGGAGGTCAACCGGCGATCGAACGTCACCCGGCCATAGTCCTCCAGTTGAGTCACATAGGGCTCCCGGATATATCGAACCTGCAACGTGGGTTCCGCGGCATACATCCGGATGACTTCATCGAACGTGTCATGGTATCGTTTTATGACCGGCTCCTCATGTTCCTCGCTCCTGCCGTTGAACAATTGCCTCCATTCACTCATCGTGGTTTTATAGCGCGTTTTCCAGATGATACTGCCATGTCTGTACTTGAGTTCGGGAAATATACAGTCGCAGGCATCCCCGTAATACCTGGCGCGTGGTTTGAACCTGGTGAGCTTGCGGAACCTCGTGTCATGATAAAACCGCAGATCAGGTGTGTCGAAGTAGATGTTGTTGACGATGTAGGTACAAGTCGTGGGATCGGCATGGGAATCGAGCACGCATACTTTTCTGATGTGGTCTCGTATTTCCTGTGCGGTCTCTTCGGCAATCAGGTACTTCAACTCGTATCGACGTACCAGCTTCAGATCGTCGGGCATGGCGCTACCCGCCCACAATGGCCAGTCGATAGATACTTTCAATGATTGCCTGGAGCATATTCTTCAATCCCCATCGCGTAGAACAGATCATACAGCGCCACCGCCAGCCGCCACCGTTTCTCCGCCAGTATTCGGCGGGTCTCGATCAATACCAGATCGAGTTCCAGCACCTCGTCCGGGGCCAGCACGCTGTGTTCCCTGGCGTTTTCGATCACCTTGCCGGTTTCCGCGATCAGCCGCCCCAGGTCACGGTCGAAATTCTGCCAGTCGGTCAGGCACTCCGAATACACTTCGAACGCCTCGTTCACCTCTTCCCGGATTTGTTCCTTCATCGCCGATGATTCGTTCATCTTTCTCTTCACGGTAAGATCCATGGCCTTGATGCTGCCCCTGTTCCTGTTGAACAGCGGAAGTTCAATCCCCATGGTTACTTCGATCCGATCTTCGCGGTCGTCGTCGATTTCATAGGCGAGGTCTCCAAACGTCAGGCGCGGTAACCGCTTGTATCGTTCCACCCGGCTCTTCTGCACCGCCAGTTGTGTCTGCTGCGCGGCCAGGTGGATTTCAGGCCTGTTTCGGAATGCCATTTCCGCCAATAAATCGGGATCATCGTCGATGATCTGCAGCGCCGGCGGCGCCAGCCAGGCATCTTCGGGCTTGCCGGTTACCTGGGACAATGAACGGCGCGCGTCATGCTGGCGTTTCAAACACTGGGTCAATGCATGCCTCGATTCCGCCAGCCACATCCTCGATTTCGTGAGGTACACCACCGAGCGCTGCCCAAGATCCACCATCTTTTCGATGAGTTCCAGGCGTTCCGTCTCGAGTTCCAACCGATGCTTCGCCAGATCCACCAGTTCGTCGTACAGCACCGTCTCGGCGAAAAGTTTGCGGATTCTGATAATCGTGCGCAGCCGGTAGCGGATTGCATCCACGTGCTTCCGGCTCACGTCCACATCGGCTTCCAGTCTGTTCCGTGTCAATTCTCCAAAGCGCGGCAGCCGCCAACGCATGCTTAGGTTCAACTCGCGGTCTCCGTCCGGGTCATCCAACAGCAGGCTTTCCCGCAGCCGCAGTTCGGGATTTTCCACCTTCCCGGCCGAGTCACGCCGATAACCGGCGATCTGCATGTCAGTCTCCAGGACGGCCAGCTTTTCGCTCTGTTCCAGTGCCAGGCGAATGGTTTCCGATTCGGTCAGAATGACTTTGTCCCGGGTTTCTGCATACTCCGTCACCGAGTTCAGGCTCTGGTCCTCCACGGCGATCGAGCCCCCCGAAATGACCAGCTCCAATATCGTGGCACACAGGATGTTCACCAATCCTTGTTTCATCTGCCCACTTCACTCCTGCAGAAGAAAGGTGTTCCCTGGCCGGTATCGAAAACTATCATGAATTCGCTGTCAGTTAAGAAACACAATCCCTCTGGTTTGAGTCCTGGAAATTCTCGCAGTGTGGCGGCCCTGATCGCGCCGTCCGCAAATCGTTCCAACCTGTGGAAGCCGCCGGTCTGATCGTCGCCTTCCACTCCCGGTACGGTGGACAGCGCCCAGAGCCGGCCCGAGTCGTCGAATGCGAGATCCGAGATCCCTCTCGGCCGGCCATCCGCTTCGCCCAGATCGACATATCCGAAAACTTCCACCTGGCCAGGGCTCATCCGGCCCGTCTGGAAAACGCTTTCGATGTCGCGCAGACACCAGATGATCGCACCCCGCCCCGAAACAGGTTGTTTGAGACCCAGATACAGGTTGTTATCGCGATAGGCGGCACCTTCGATGTTCAACACCGGCAGGTCGTCATCCTCCATTCCTTCCATGCCCAGTTCCCGCAATTTCCCGGGTTTACATGACGCCAGCAGCAGATCCAGGAAGGCGAATCTCTTTTCAACGCGGCAGGCGCCGTCATGGCATCGGATTTTCATTATCGACCTCCTGGCATTGCTTCGTTTCCCGTTTTTGCTGATAGTCTGAGAAGAGACCAGGATGAAGGACTCGTCGTCGACTGGCGTGATCGCTTCCAGATCGTTGACTGATTCGTCGCCGAGGAGCGTCAGGGTGGTATCGTTCACATTTCCTTCTGCATCCATGAGGAAGAGAATAGGGGCGTGATCGCCGGGTGTGCCGGGCACTCCCGTGTCATCGCTGACGACCAGGAAGCGTTCCGTGCCGGGCAGCCGGCATATGCCGGATGGTTCGAACCTTGTTCGATCGGCAAGTCCGCCGGGAAGCGTCATCCGGCGGATGTCAGCCGGCGGGTGACCGGCGCTTTCCGGAACGGAACGGCTTGGTTCCTGGGCAAGCGCCCAACCGGCAAGCGACGGGGTGACCTTCGGTTCGCCGCCTATTCTCGCTCGTACAATTTCGCCTGGAAGCAGCTTGTGCCCCGGCGGGAGTTCGATGCGGACGGCACGGGCGTACTGAACACGGCTGCCGGCCATGAGGCGTTTCGGGATCTGGGTGTAACCGGGATGGACGAACGCCACCCTTCCAGTCGTCACGCCGGCACTGGAGCGGAAGGGATAAATCACCACCGGCATGCCTGCCTCCACTGCGAAGTCGGCCCTGGCTTGCAGATAGATATCGAGGAACCGCGTGCCGGATTCCATCACCGAGAGGACCGGCGTAAACTCGTCGATGGTGTCTCCCGCGCGCGCATATATACTCACCACATGTCCGGCGCATGGAGAAATGACATTGCGCATGGCCTTCCGGTGTTCTCCTTCGAGGATCTCCTTGTTGATGCCGGCGATTCTTTCCATCACCTCGTCCAGCATCGAGTTCATAAGCGTCTCGTCACCGGCTGTCGAAAGAGCTACCTGGGATTTTTCAACATGCTCGGACCGTTCCTGTCTGCGGTCGAGCCCGCTCTGTTGCAT
>JAFGDC010000211.1 GCA_016932295.1 candidate division CSSED10-310 bacterium | reverse complement strand
GTCCCATGGTCCAGCGCAGCCGGACATCGGGCTGGCCGTCGGCGTAACCGGAGATATCCATCGTCACCGGCACCCAAGCGCCGTCGTAGATACTGCTCGAATTGCTCCACAACTCGATCCAGCTCGCGCCTCCGTCGGTGGAGATGTCCACGGTGGCGTGATCCCAGTACTCTTCTTCCACCCCCAGCCAGCGATAGAAACGCAACGTGGTTCCGCTGTATCCCGAGCAGTCAAAAAGCGGCGTGGTCAGGGTATACGCCGGGATGTTGTTACCATAATCACCGTTGAGGTTGTACCCGTAGACGTTGTCGCCGGTATAGCCGGAGGTCGGATCGTACCCGTAGGAGCCGCCGCCACCGGTGGGCTGACCCCAGGCCCACTGCCCGCCGGAGATGCTCCAGCCCGGATCGGTGTCCATGTTTTCCTCGAACAAGAGCACCTGGAGCAGCGTGCCGAACGAGTAATACAGACCGTCGTTGTCATCCACCACCTGGTTGCCGGCATCGTCCTCGGCGACGATCTCGAACAGGTAGCGGGTGCAGTCCTGCAGGTCCTGCAACTGGGCGCAATATTCGAAATTCCCGGCGGGTAGCGCCGGGGCACTGAGCGTGAACGGCGCTGTCTGCCCATACCGCACCATGCCGCCGCCCGATTCATTCAGGGCAAACGTGATGGCCGCGCTGCAGTTGGTGAGATCGCTGATGGTGATACCGTTCACTTCCGGCGGCAGGAAATCGGCCAGGGCGGTTGCCACCCGTGGAATATTGGTGCCGCCGTATCCGTCATCCTCGTCGATATAGGTGACGGTCAGCGTGGCGCCATGGCCGGCCTGCAGCACACCGTCGCCGGGATCGACACCGGCTTCCTCCACGGTGATGGCGCCGGTGAACAGCGAACTGTCCGGACCGGACTCGGCGAGCAGCACCGTCTCGATGTCATCGGTGGTCGACTCGATATCGACCGTACAGGTGTCGATGACACCGGGATTCAAATTCAAATCGAGATCCGTGACCGTGATCACCATGCTTACGCCGGATGCGTAGGAAGTCCTGTCGAGACCGATGGTCCCGGCGGAGGAAATGCCGCCCCCCAATACCGTCTGGGGGCAGCCGAAAAGGGTCAGCTCATAGGCGCACCATCGATTTGCGCCGTACTCAATAAAGGGCAGCGTGTCCCACTTGGAGTCCTGGTTGGCAGCCCCGAGTTCCTTGATTTCCTCGCCAAACACCGCATCGAAGAACTGGCGGTCGAAATACTGGCTGGAACCGTTGGTGCCCTCGGTATCACCCCAGCCATAGCGGGAATTGGCGATGAACGCGAAGGCGCCGTGTGAACGACCGGTATGATGCTCGCAGATGCAATCGACGCTCATGGTGTACTCGTAGTCGTCCCGGTTGTCGAACGAACCGGAATAACATCCCTGGCTGTAGGCGAAAAACGGCACCGTGTTGGTGAGCGCATCCACCTCGCCGTTATATATCCGCATGTTGTAATCCACATACGCATGGCCCAGGTGGTTTATGACATGCACATCGTCGGAATTCATCACGGCGATGATTTCGGAAGGCGACCATTCATTGGGCAAATCCCGGTCGTACAACGTGGTGACAGTCCACTCTTCTGGGAATCCCACGGTGGTGTATCCGTGAATCGAGGAACCGTAGTGCACCTCGTCCTTGTAGTCCCCGCCGTAAATGTCCGGGTAGTTCCAGAGCAACTCTCCCACCATCAGTGCATTGAACATGTGAGCGGCATTGGGATCCTGCGTCTCGTACAGGATGAGCTGCTCCACGAAAGCAGACACCTCCAGGTCGGTATCCACCGCGGCGCGGCCCACTTCCACTTCCTCGGCAAAGTCCACTTCGCCGCCGCCGGGACCGTCATTCGGCTCAGCCCACCAGGAATCACCGTCGTAGTTGAAGGTGCCGTCCAGGCAGCAGAAATACATGTCCGCGGGGATGGCATCATCGTACATTCCGTAATCGGTATCGGAATAAAAATCCCGCCGCGGCACCACGAAATCGCCGCTCTCGCCACCCACGTCCTCGCGGTCGGCGTCGCCGCCCAGCAATACGTACTGGGTATTCCAGTTGGTATAGGCATCGATAATGAAATTGCGCAGTTTGTCAGCATTATCAACGCCCTGGTAGTGGTTCAGCAGCCATTCCATGGTGACGATGGTGCCCGGGAACCCCCTGGTGGCCTTGTGCGCCAGCAAATCCTGGAATGTATACGCACCGGCGGCGCCGGCCAACTCCGCGCTGGTCACTATGACATAGGGGAAATCATCCCTGGACAGCCGGGTGGGAGCAGTGACTGCCGCAGGGCGGTAGGCGGTGATAAGTTCCGGATTGTCCACCATGCGGCGCACCACCGCCCGATCGGCGGCCAGGCCGCGGCAGGGCATCAGGTCATACGCGGGCCGCGCCGGCACCGTGTGGATGCGCAGTTCGATGCGTCGATGGTACACCAGATGATCCACCGCCGGCACATACTGCACCGGCCGCAGGCCCACCACGACAATCTCGTAGCCACGGCAGTATTGCACCCTGGTCGAATCCACCAGGCTCGACGGGAACGGTTTCTCCGAATCGTACACCTCGCTCCTCGGCGGCACCATCACGATTTTCTCCGCCATTGACAGGGGCGACTGGGGTTGCGCCGGAGGAAGCTTGCCACTCACCGGCATAAACTCGGTCGTGGCATCCACCACCTCCACGGAAGCAAAATCCCTGCCGGGTGGAATCAACACGCGAACCGCTCCGAGAGGCAGCAGTGGTTCACCTGGATACGCCCAGTTGGAGAACCCGGGGATGACGACGCTGGTGCAGGTGGTCGATGCACCCTTCCAGTTCGCCTCCACCTGCCGGAATTCCAACCCTGTCGTTCCGAACATCACCGCCAGGTCGCCGCCCGGACACAGGTTCACTTCCACCGCGGCCGATGCGCCGATGACATGCATGCCAATCACGACAAGAAACAGAACGAGTCCCCTCCTCCTACCCTCAGCTTTCATCATGACCTCCCTGTGGATGTATCGATGATGTAATTATATAGTCAGTATAAGAGTAGTAGCGCCACGTTTTCAATCAAGTTGGACAGCAAATCGATTCAATGACCTCGCTCCCTTCTCATAAACCGATGTGACATCCATCGCCACACAAGCCATTTCAACCGGTCCTGAAGCTATCCCAATCCTTCGCGGGAAGGTTCGGACCCCCCCTCTTCCCGAACAACCCGACCCGCCTCTTCCGGATCGTCTTCCGGATCATGAAAAAGGCGGGTTCCACGTGGAACCCGCCTCGAGGGTTTTATGAAGAATCAGTCAGATGCTCACTGATTTTCCAGAATTGTCACGTCCGACCAGGCCAGGCCTCCCGCCAGGTCAGCCGTCCCACTGTACAGAGTGGCGGCGTAGAACCGCACCGGCACGGTGGGCACGTCGTCCGGCATGGGCAGTTCCAGCAACGGCCCGGAATAGGTGAAATCCAATCCAAGCGGCGCGCCGGCGAAGATCGGCAGGCCATCCTCGGTGAAGTTAGGGTAATAGGGTTCCGCTGTCAGGAAGTAGTAGGCGCCGGCAACCTCGAGGGCGATATAGCAATCGACCGCGTCGGCGGCATGATCGCCGGCGATGTCCAGACCCAACCGCAGCGTGGCGCCGCCGGGGATCACCGTTTGATTCGTCCTGATGTTGATCCAGGGCGATCTTGAATCGGCGCCGAGGTGCAGCACCTCGCAGTTGGCATAAAACTCCTGGCCGGCATCACTGTATCCATATCCACCGGGCAGCCAGAGTTCCGGACCGCGGGCCGAGGGGACGTACAGGATCTGGCAGCTCACCATCCGGATGGCGGCAGGCGGCCAGAAGTCCCGCCATTCATCGGCGGCGGGATCGTAGAAGTAACAGGCCGGTTCGAACACTTCGCCGAAGCCGCCGCTCAGGAAGATGTGACCGGCATGGGGAACATTCGCCCCTTCCGGGACAGCGGCGCCACCGCAATAGAACATCGGTGCCGGCAGATCGGCCGGTGAATCGTCCCAGGCCGGGACCGCGGCACTGGTATCGAGCATCACCACCTTGTCATACATGGTCACATTTGATTGATCTATCTGACGCACGCCGCCCATCAGGTATATACAGTCGCCGGCCACCGCGGTGGCGCAGAAGAACCTGGGGGGAGTGACCTGGAGATCGAGCTGTTCCCATTTCTGTCCGGGGGACGCCATGGGATCGAACACCCAGCAGTCGCCGTTCTGCCAGGGCGGACCGATCAGGGCCTGGCCGATGATGTAGACCTTGTTGCCACAGACCGCGGTGGAGCCAGGAATACCCTCGAACGCCGCGGGCAACGGGTCTGAATCGAGAGTGTACATCGCGCCGCTCAGGGGATCCATGACCTCCACCCCGGCGGCCAGGTTGAACTGACTGTCCACGCCACCCAGGAAGTAGACGCCGGTGCCATCCGGTCCTTCCAGGCAGGCGGTCACATGGTACATCCTGGCATCCGTCAAGGCGGACCCGGTATCGCCGCAGGAACCGTCGATCGTACTCAGGCAGTACACCGCCGGATCGAGCGGATCGCCGTATGCCATGCCATCTTCCAGGCCGCCGGTGAAGTAGATCATGCCGTCGAGATCGCAGAAATCGAAGCTGCGGTCCGCGGCGGCGGTGGGCAGTTCACCGCCCAGCCACCAGCCCGGCGCTTGTTCGAACGGCCGGCCGTACCCGTCCCGAGTCACGCCAAACCAGGTCATGACCGCGCCCATCAACGCGGCGCGATTCCGCCGCTCACCAATGCCCTCGAAACCGAATGCCAGGTACACATGTTTTGCCCCGTTGCGGGTCGCCCGGATGGCCGCGGTGCCGCTTTCCGGACCGGGATAGCCCTGGTACAACAGGCATGATTCCGCCGGGGCGATGGGCTCGATCAGGCTGGGATACCCCTGGTTATTCGCTCCGCTGCCGCCCTCTATGCCGAATTCCAGCCCATCCCCCACAGGGTCCCCGGCGAGGCCCTCGACCGTGCGCTGCGATACGCCGTCCCTGATGTACTCAGCCAGCAATACATCGCGATACCATTCCTCTGTCTGCTGGCTGCCTTCCTCCACCAAAAACCAGCCGAGATCCTGCTCCGTGATCAACAGGTTGCCGCCGGCATTCAGATACTGCTCGATGGCCGCGCGCTCGGCATCGGTGGTGATGGGGAAGGTGTGAGAATAGAACCAGATTACCGCGCCGTCCACGTATGCATCCAGGACCTCGGTGGGCGGAATGCCGCGGTACCAGGACCAGACGTCGTAACCATACCCGTTGTCCTCGAGCGACTCAGCGAACAAGCCCAGGCACAGGTCGTTGTCGGCGGCACTGACGATGAGCACTGGGTCGTCCGTCACGAACGGCACGGTGGCGATACCGCCGGCGGCACGGGCGGTGCCGGTGTTGCCCAAACCATCCGCGGCGGTAATATCCACCACAAAGAAGGTCACGGCGTCGGGCAGTTCCGCCACGGCGCCGAACACTGAATCCCCCGCGGCCCCGTCGCTGTGCGCACCATCATCATACATGGTGAATGTCACTTCACCCGGCGTGTCGTAGCTGTGCATGGCGCCGGTTACACCGGCCACGCCGGCTCCGTCCACCACCCTGGCGTTCATGGTCACGATTCCACCGGGCTCCGGTGACGCCGGAGTATAGGTGAACTCCTCGACGGCCGGCATGGTCACATCCAGCACGGGCAACATCAAATCGTATTCGAAAGCCGGATCGTCAGT